>VEQB01000416.1 GCA_018883485.1 Bacteroidota bacterium | reverse complement strand
TTATGGGTTGGATCTACATTTGGTGGACTTAACTATTACAATCCTTACAAGCATAAATTTAGTATAGTTTCAATGTCTGAGGTGCCTATTTTAAAAGAGATAGGAGGGGTTAATTCTTTTGCTGAGGCTAATAATGGCGATGTGCTTTATTCAACTTTTACAGGGAATTTGGGTTGGTTTGATCCTAAAAATGCAACGATATACCAATCTTCTCTTTTAGAAATGCCATTTTTTTGTTTGCTACCAATTGAAGGCGAAAAAAGAAAGTTTTTGGGTGGGGCTTCTCAGGGTTTATTTTTGATAGAACAAAGTAATTCCAAACCTGTTCAATTAAAGACTATAAGTACTATTAAAAGCTTTGAAGGCGATGTTAAATCAATAAAGTATTGGAAGGGAGATTTGTATTGGATTGCAGGTTCTAGCGGCTTTTTTTTATATGATTTAGCTAAACAGAAAACACTTGAATACTATAATATTGGAAATTCTGAATTAGGTTCAGATAATATTAGAAGCATTAATCTTTATAAAAATTCTGAAATATTATTAAGCACAGCAGCAGGTTTATACAGTTTTACTATAAATACAAAAAAAATTAGCATCATAAATCTAGTTAATGCCTCCAAAAGGCAGCCTTTTATTGCGCAAACAGAGGTTGATAGATATGGAAGAATATGGGTTGGTACCAGAGCAGGACTTTATATTAGAGAACCTAATGGTAGCGTAAGGCATTTTTCAAAAATAAATGGTTTTCCAGATAATAGCATCTATTCTTTGGTGCTAACTAATGATGGTAAGACATTTTGGATGAGCACAAATAATGGTTTAATAGCAATTAATACGAGTGATTTTTCGATGGTGCATTATGATGTTCATGATGGCTTGCAGGGAAGTGAATTTAACGAGCGTTCATCACTTATTACTTCCACTGGTGAGCTATATTTTGGAGGGCTTTCGGGGTTTAATCATTTTTATCCAGAACGCCTTAAATTAGATTCTTTGCCTTTTAGGATTGAGATAATGCATGTTTCTGATTTTAATAAAGTGCTTACCCCACAACCTTATTACTTTTTTTCTGGTAGTGGGAATTATATAACATTTGAATTTGTTTCTTTAGACTATAGCCGAAGTAATAGCAATACTTATTTCTATCAATTAGAAGGCTCGCAAGATGATTGGATTAATGCAGGAACTAGGAGGTTTGCCAGTTTTGGTCAGTTACCACCAGGCGATTATGTATTTAGGGTGAAAGCTAAAAATATAGACAATTATTGGAGTGGCAATGAGGCTACTATTCATTTCACTATTATCCCTGTTTTTTATAACACCACTTGGTTTAGAGTTGTTGTTGTGCTTATAGTTTTGTTGCTTATTGGCGGTTTACTTTCTTATAGGGTAAGGCGTGCGTTTAAGGAACAAGAAGAAAAATCTGCAATCAACGCTATGATTGGAGAACTTGAGTTAAAGGCCTTACGCGCACAAATGAATCCTCATTTTATTTTTAATTCGCTAAATTCAATTCAAGATTTTGTGCTCAACAACGAAAGTAAGTTAGCCGCAAAATATTTAACTAAATTTGCTAAACTTATTCGAATGATTTTAGATTTAAGTGAGCAAACTTTTGTAAGTGTAAATCAAAAGATACTCTTTTTAAACCTCTACATAGAATTGGAAGCATTGCGCTTAAGCAATTCATTTACTTGGCATTTAGAAGTGGATGAGAAAATTAATTTAAACGATTTGATTCCAACTTTATTGGTTCAACCCTACATAGAAAATGCCATATGGCATGGGTTGCAACATAAAAAGGAGGCAGATAAAAAGATGTATATAAATTTTAAGTATATAAATGATAGCTTGATGGAGGTAGAAGTGCGGGACAATGGCATTGGTAGGGATGCAGCCAGAATTATACGTAAAAACAGAATGCCTTCTCATCAATCTAGGGGCGCCAAATTAGCAATGGAAAGAATTAAAGTTCTCCATAAATTATTTGGCGCTAAACCAAGTGTTGAAATAGTTGATTTATTTGATGAGAATAACTTAGCTTGCGGAACAAAGGTTGTATTATTAATTCCAGTAAAGCATGGGTAATGTTTTAAAAACAATTATAGTAGAAGACGAAGCTGGAGGAAGAAATTCCCTTCGTGCCATTCTGAAAAGCATTGAGGAGGTGGTATTGGTTGGAGAGGCCTCAAATGCCGACGAAGCAAAAATTTTGATTGCAGACGAATCACCAGATTTGGTTTTATTAGATATTGAAATGCCCTTTAAAAATGGCTTTGATTTGCTTTCAGAAATTTCTACACGCACATTCGAAGTTATCTTTACAACAGCCTACGAATCTTACGCAATTAAGGCCATAAAATTTAGCGCACTTGATTATTTGCTTAAGCCCATAGATTCTGAAGAATTGAAGGTGGCCGTTTTAAGAGCCTGTAT
>VEQB01000415.1 GCA_018883485.1 Bacteroidota bacterium | reverse complement strand
CAGATGGTATTTACAATCTCCTAAAATCAACTAAAACAGGTTTAGTTAACTTCATAAAAGTTAAACCACCACCAAATTTTCAACTAAACTTATTCCCAAGTTGATTATTTTTGGGGAAACTCCAGAATAATAGTAAAGTTTTCAAAAATTTCAAATTCATTCTTTATAATTTCATTCTTCAAATCCTCAAGCTCAATAGTAAGTTGCAATTTGCCGAGATTTATCTTTATAGCAATTTCCCAAATCGAGGCAATACTAATATAGCTCTTGTTTTTGGAGTCTTCTATTATTGATTTTGCGCTTAAAGAAAGATTTTCGTGACCTTCTAAAAACCATAAAAATGTGTGAGTATCTAACAAATAGCTCATCATCACATATATTCTTTAAAGTCCTCTAAAGGCTCATCAAAATCGTCAGATAAAATAATTTTTCCTTTAAGGCTGCCAAACGAACGTTTTTCAACCCTTTGGTTTTGATCATTATTTTTATTTTCAACACTTTTTTCCATTAAGTGTTCGATGAAGCTTTTCGCCTTAGCTTTTAAATCGGCGGGTAACGTTTCAATTTTTGTATAAAGTGTTAATGAGGTCATAACTAGAATTATAATTACGAATATACTAAAATAAAAACTAAACTAATTTATTACCCTACCAACACCTCCCCATTCATTTCTTTAGGAATAGGAATTCCCATTAGCTTGAGGGCGGTTGGCGCTAAATCTGCTAGCTTGCCACTTTTAACGGTATGGCTTGGGGTGCATTGATTGATTATCCTGTCAATTTAACAAATAATTAATTTAAATTAACTCGAAATATAATTATCTTGCAGTAAATAACCTATCCATGAAAACCAACAACCAACAACCAACATAAATTTTGTAGTTGCTGATTTTAAAAAAGTAAGCATTTTAATTTTGCTTATGATCAACAGTTATAACATACTAGCCCAATTGCCTAATTGGTATTTTTTTAGACCAAGTAATAATGGCTCCAATATTAGGTTCACCCCAGGCCCAGGGTTACAATCCACAAGTATTCCTATCTTTAAGGATGATTTAGGAGTACCTTTACCTAATTATTATTCGGTTAATGCCATGTATGACAATAATGGGCAAGCGCTTTTTTATATCGTTCAAACTAAAATTGGTTCCGATGTAATGGCCTACTTCTACGATAGGCTCGGAAATAATTGGAGTGATAAATTTAATGGCAATCCACATTTATTAAATATTAATCAACAACCATATTTGGTCTCTGCCAGAGAAATGCCAATTATACCAATTGGTTGCGGAAAATACCACGCAGTAATTGGAAATGAAATTGTTCAAATAAACTATTCTGAAAACAATTGGGAAAGGTTATTTTATACTAATCCCTTAGAGGTTTTGAATGTTTACGGCATGAGTGGCAACAGAAATTTTTTTACCGCTGCCTTAGAAATTGGCTCAGTTACACAAACATCCTATAAATTATATTCACTAATTGGTAACCTTCCTAATCAAAGTACTCGATTAATACGTATTTTAGAGATAAGCAAAACTAATAACCAAATTTTAAATTCTATTGATTACAACTTTTCTAGTATTATTTTATCTGGTACAGCCACACCGTACTCAACCAATTTTACTAGAGCAATGAGTGAACTTGAGCTATCTAACGATGGCCAGTTACTGGCATTTGCAGAAGAGCAAAATATCTTAATTTTTAATTTAAATAGCAATGGATATGTAAACACATCCAATCCCATTAATACTTTGTATTTTTATCAAAACACACCTACAGTGCTTGAATATGCCATTGGTGGGTTAGAATTTTCGACCAATAATGATAAGTTAATTTTTTCTAGATACGACCCCAGTACAACACCTACTTTACCAGAAGAAATTGCTGTTTGGGAATTTACCACCAATCCTATTCCTAATTTTATAACAAGCACTTCAAATTATGTTCGGTCGCAAATAGAAACGGGATTAGATGGTAAAATATATACGAGTTCGGCTACCCATTTAGCAGAAATTAACCTAACAGGCACACCAACGGTAACGGATATTATCGCTATAAACATAGAGTTAAATAATGACCTATTTAATTGCCAAATTCGCACGCTGCCCGATCAAATAAGCGGATATACATACCAAGCTACGCCCTATGACATAGAAACTTATGAGGTTAACAGCAATGCCAATTGGACGCCTGGTAATGGCAATAATCCCTTTAATGCCACCTCAGCTATTTCTGTATTACAAAAAATTACCATTAAAAGTGGAGTAAGTTTAAGCATAGAAGATTTAACCCTAGACTTTTTTACCAATGCCGAAATAATAGTTGAACCTGGTGCTACTTTAAATCTTAAACATGCTACACTAAAAAGTCATGATTGTGGTTTAATGTGGAAAGGTATAAGCCTGCAAGATAATGGTACAAATGGAGGCAATTTAATCC
>VEQB01000414.1 GCA_018883485.1 Bacteroidota bacterium | reverse complement strand
GGATTGATGCATATTGCAGCCGCTTTTAATAAATCTATTATTAGCTATTGGGGCAATACTGTGCCAGAGTTTGGCATGACGCCTTACTTGCCAGCTCCATCATTAAATAACAATAAAAGTCCATACATTATTCTTAATGAGGTAAAAGATTTAGCATGCAGACCTTGTTCAAAAATTGGATTTGATAGGTGTCCGAAAGGCCATTTTAAATGTATGACGAACTTATAAGCTAATCTACAAAATCTTGCAGATAGCTATACTTTGCTGTAAGCTTACCCGCCTTAGCAATGGTTGCATTTTCTATAATAAGGTCCTTATCTTCTGTAAACAAAAGTGGCAATACATGACGTATCAATTGTTCGCCAAACTCTACAGAAGCATCTATTGGAAGTTCACAAGGTAAATTGCCTACGGCTTGCACGTCTAAGGCGTTAGGCAAAAAAGCTGGCACTTCTTTTTCTAGAAAAACATTGTAACCATAAAACGGCTGTGCAATGGTGGTGCTTCTTATAGTACTTGGAACAGGGCCTGGCGTATCACAACTTATATCCGAAATAATTTTAATTCTAAAATCACTACCCTTCATTTGCTCATGTGTAAAAAAAGGTTCTATTCCTTCTCTCCAAAACACAGCATTGATAAACACATCTGCCTTTTGAAAGTAAGGCTTAAAGGTGCTATAATAATCTTCTGGATGTTTGTAAAAATCTGCTTTATCCCAAGGGCGTCCATCTTTACGAGCATAATAATCTTCACTTCTTAAATGCACATAAACAGGAATGTTATAGTCTTCTTCTAAAAATTCTTCCTGACTTACATGCCTTATTTTAAGCTTGCGCATGAGTTCTAATGCGCCATGCGCCACGCGCCCATCGCCGCATAAAACAATACGCATTGGAGGAATCACCAAGTCTTTATATTGATTTACTAAATCGGCATAATCTTTAAGCTCATGCGCTGGTGTTAAAGAATAGTAGCCATACTTTCTTCCCAGCATTAAAAAAGCGTAATGTGTACCCACAATACCTGCAAATCGTCCAAAACCTATAATCCGATTTCCGGCATCCCAAGTAAGCGTTTCGTAGTCTACTAGGGTAATATTCTTCTTTAACGCCTCGCGCAACAGAGCCCTATTAGCCAATTGTTTTTTTATGGTATGGGAAAAGAATAAATAGGTTTTGTTTGGAAGTAAGGCATCCACACTCACTTCCTTTACACCTAATAAAATATCGCATGGGGTTAAATCTTCTGTTACCACAGCACCTGCATCAAGATACTCTTCATCTTTAAAACAGCGCTGTGGGCAGGGCTGAACCAAAATTTCTAAGCCCGGAAAAAACTTTAACAACTCTGTACAATGAGCCGGTGTTAAAGGTGTTCTTTTATCTATTGGCTTTTTTGTTTCTTTAATTATTCCTAGTGTTAATTTCATAGTTTTTAGTTAATAGTCCATAGTCCATAGACGATAGTCCATAGACGATAGTTTATAGACGATAGTCCATAAACGATAGTTTAAGTTAATGCCAAATAACAATTCCTGCTTTATTACTAAGTTCCTGTTGTTTTGCATTCAACAAATTTATCACTTCGAGAAAAATGGTAAGTTCATTCTCATCTTCTTTTTCTTGAGCCTTTTTTAATTCTTCTTGAGCCTGCTTCATTAACTTGGTTAAATGGTGTTTTTCCATATACAGTAAAGCAGATTCAATATCTTTCATAAACATCTCTTCTGGAGACTCCATTTGCACATCATACTTGCTTAACCACTTTGGGCTCACCTCAAATTTATTAGTTAATAAACTAGCAGTGGTAGCAGAAATAAGCGGGTTACTATGATTGATAAAGCTCTGTTGGTTTAAAGGTACTTGTTCGCTCATCATATACCTAATTTCACTTAACAATAATCGCATAGTTTCTTGCTCCAACTCAAGTTCTAACTCTTGCATTCTATGCATAAGGTAGTGTGCAACATTAGCATAACCTTCTACTGGTTTATCGCCATGCAGCATAAGCATTTTAATAAAGTAGCGCTCCTGTTCGTAAATGGGTTCTTCCTCTAAAAGCTCTGCTAGCTCTACCTGCGGCTGTTCTTTAGGTTCGGCACTAAGCCATTCTTTTTCTTTGCTGCTTACAAAAGAACTTCTACTTTTATTAAGTTCTGTTATCAGTAAGCCTTCATTCATTTCTAACAGCACCGCACATTCTTTAATAAAAGCCATGCGTTTAATGCCATCAGGAATTTTACTAATACTTTCTACAATATCACGTGTTACTTGCGCCTTTTTAAGCGGGTCATGTTTTACATCGCTTAAGAGCAATTTTACTTTGAATAAAATAAAATCTTTGCTCTCTTGAACCAAATAATTTGTAAAGGCTTCTGAGCCTACTTTTCGCGAATAAGAATCGGGGTCTTCTCCATCTGGAAAAGGCACAACTTTTACAT
>VEQB01000413.1 GCA_018883485.1 Bacteroidota bacterium | reverse complement strand
AGATGGAATATGGCGCAAATAGCTACAGAACCCATTGAAGTGGTTACCTTAGAAGAGGCTAAGCAAAGAGAATTAAATCCTATAAAAGACAAGTATAAAGTTTGGAAATACAAGGCTGCCAATGTGCGCGATTTTGCTTGGGGAAGCTCGCGTAAATTTGTGTGGGATGCCATGGCAGAGCCTATAGAGAAGAACAAGGTAATGTGCATGAGTTACTACCCTAAAGAAGCCTATGGTTTATACCGCAAGTATTCTACTAAAGTGGTTGCACACACCATAAAAACCTATAGTAAGTATACCATACCATATCCTTATCCTGTAGCCATAAGTGTAGAGGCTGCAAATGGAATGGAATATCCTATGATTTGTTTTAATTTTGGCAGAACAGACGATGAAGGCACTTATAGTGCAAGAACTAAATATGGCGTGATTGGTGTTATTATTCATGAAGTTGGGCACAATTTCTTTCCCATGATTATCAATAGTGATGAGCGTCAGTGGAGCTGGATGGATGAAGGCTTAAACACCTTTGTACAGTTTTTAACAGAGCAAGAATTTGACAATAATTATCCTTCATCACGCGGGCCAGCTCACAAAATAGTAGATTATATGCGCCTACCAAAAGCGCAGCTTGAACCTATAATGACCAATAGTGAAAACATTATTCAATTTGGACCAAATGCATATGCAAAACCCGCCACTGCTTTAAATATTTTGAGAGAAACAATTATGGGTAGGGAATTATTTGACTATGCATTTAAAGAGTATTGCAGAAGATGGGCCTTTAAACATCCTACACCAGTAGATTTTTTTAGAACTATTGAAGACGCCTCTGCGGTTGATTTAGATTGGTATTGGCGAGCTTGGTTTTATGATATTGAGCCTGTAGACATTTCGTTAGATAGTGTTTTTGCCTTTAGGGCTAGCGTGCCTAAACAATCACTAGAGGCCAAAGAAACCCGAAGAGTTTATAGAGAGCCAGATGAGTTTATACACCTAAGCAGGTTGCGCAATAAGCAAAGTGGCATGGTGTTTTTAGTAGATAAGGACACTAGCTTAAGAGATTTTTATTATTATTATAAACCTGAAGTAGATACTACTACTAAAACTGTTAACCGTTACGAGAGCACCACACCTATAACAGAGGCAGATTTTGAACGCTATAAAGACAATTATTATTATGAACTACATTTTAGCAATAAGGGTGGTTGCGTAATGCCTATTATCATAGAATGGACCTTTAGCGATGGCAGCAAAGAAGTGGAATATATAAACGCGTATATCTGGCGTAAGAATGAGTTGAAAGTGGTTAAGACATTTGCCAAAAACAAAGAAGTGATATCGGTTAAATTAGATCCTTATAAAGAAACCGCCGATATTAATGAGAAGAATAATTCTTGGCCTCAAACCATTGTGCCTAGTAATTTTGAGCTATTTAAAGCCAAAACCTTAGGGCGCGGCCAATACGATGACGAGAATCCTATGCGTAAAGCAATGAAAAAGAATTAGCCAAAGTAGATACTAAAGCTGTATGCCGTCTTTAGTTGAATGGCATTGATAACAAGTACAGGAATTTCTTGCTCGTTGCCAATAACTGCCTGTTCAAAGGAGCCACCAAAATAGGTAAATATATTTTCATGGTTATTAATTATGGTAATTAAATCGGCTTGAACCTTATCTGAGAAGCTACATAAGTCTTTAGCAAAGTTACTTTTATCAATGCCAGTAATTTCGTAAGAAACACCATTTTCTTGCAGCAAATCTTCTGCATAAGGAATATTTCTTTCAATTTTTGCAGCAATAAAAGGATCTTTTTCTTTAAGGTAAACAATATGGATTTTGGCGTTAAAATACTTGCCAATTTCCCAAGCATATTTTATACTTTGTTTTACCTCTTGTTGAAAATTTAAAGGAATCACGATTTTCTTAAACCCTTCTGGTTTTAATGGTTTTTTCTGCACAACAATAAAAGGTACATCGCTATTTGTAATTACTTTTAAGGCTTTTGAACCCATTATGTGTTGCATACCTTTTACGCCATGTGTACCCATAACAATTAGGCGTGCATCTATAGATTTTGCAACACTACCAATATCATCAAAAATATTTCCTACTGCCACAAGGTGGTTGCTTTCTACCTGTGCATTATTAATGCTTGTTGAAATGGCACTAACTGCTGCGGTTGCTTTGGCCACTTCTTTATCCATTGCTACCACATGCATTACGGTAACCTTTGCCTGAAGAATTGCGGCTAATTGTTGTGCGTAATTTACTGCACTTTCTCCAACTGGAGTAAAATCTGTAGGTACAAGAATAACAGGTTTAGCCATAATTATGATTCGTCTTGATAGGTTGAAACTATTTGTTTTATTTTTTCTGCGTGGTCATTCTTTTTTCCTTGTCTGAGGCGAATGGCACTTTTAGTAAAATAATTATGCGAAGTAAGGAATTTTAACTGTAATCTAT
>VEQB01000412.1 GCA_018883485.1 Bacteroidota bacterium | reverse complement strand
CTATCGGGGTTTGCTACATCTATAAATAAGTTATGGCAGATAGCACCTTTGGCTTCACAAATTGCCTTTGTGCCTTCTAACACCTCTAGTCTGCGGGCTGCTAGCACTAGTTGAGTGCCCTTGGTAGCAATTACTTCTGCCAAAGCTTTACCAATACCAGAAGAGGCACCAGTTATAACAATTACTTTATTTTCGAAAAATGGGTTCATGATTTAATGGTGCTAAAATAGGCTGATTTGTGCAGGTAACAAGTTAAAAGTCATTCTGTGATGCACACAAGGTCCAAATTCTTTTATAGCAGCTCTATGAGCAAGGGTTGGGTAACCTTTATTTTGTTGCCAATTGTATTGCGGAAATTCTTGGTGAATTTTTTCCATAAAGGCATCTCTATGGGTTTTGGCTAGGATGCTAGCGGCTGCAATGGCTTGGTATTTTGCATCGCCCTTTACAATACAAATATGTTGGGTTTGGGGATAGGGAATAAATCTATTTCCATCTATAAGTAATAATTCTGGTTTAACAGAAAGTTTTGCCAAGGCACGGTGCATAGACAAAAAAGAAGCCTTTAAAATATTTACCTTATCAATTTCTTGGTTAGAATAAGAAGCAACTGCCCAAGCAAGGGCATTCTCCTCTATTTCGGGCCTTAATGCATTTCTTTCTGCCTCGCTAAGTTTTTTAGAATCGTTTAATTTTTTAATGGGCTTTTTAGGGTCAAGAATTACAGCAGCAGCAAATACTGGGCCTGCCAAGCAGCCTCTGCCAGCCTCATCGCAACCTGCTTCGAGTAACTTTCTTTGATAAAAACGTTTGAGTGACACAGCGCAATAATACAAAGTTTAGATTAAAGCTATATTTTTACGACCCTTAAAATACATGAAGAAAACTTTTGTAAGTAACCTAATCCTATTAATGGGCGTTAATTTGCTCATTAAACCCTTTTGGATATTGGGTATAGACAGGAGCGTTCAAAACCATGTAGGCTATGTGCAATATGGCATTTACGCCGATTTGTTTGCCTTTTCTATGTTGTTTATTACGTTATTAGACCTTGGTTTAAATACGTATATGTCGTCTAACGTGGCTAAAAACCCCGAAAAACTTAGAGAGGAATTTACAGCCCTTACCACTTTTAAACTAAGCTCATCCCTTATCTATTTGGGCTTAACCCTTACACTAGGATATTTTAACGGCTATGACGAGGATAGAATAGCCCTGCTTCTCCTTCTTGGGTTTAACCAGATACTTTCTTATTTTTACTCTTACTTTAGAAGCATTGTAGGTGGTTTACAGTATTTTAAAACAGATGCTTTATTATCTGTTGTTGACCGCAGTTTAATGATAATTTTTTGCGGGCTAATGTTATGGTTTGGTTTGTTTGATATGACCATTCAACATTTTGTTTACGCTCAAACGCTGGCCTATACTGTGGCCACTATAGTTGCCTTCTCTGTTATTAGGCTAGAACTTTACCAATTAAACTGGAAGATAAATTTAACCTTATTTGGAAAAATTTTAAAGCAAATGGCACCGTATGCTTTATTGTCTTTATTAATGACCTTTTACACCCGTTTAGATGTAGTGTTAATAAGAAAACTTGCCCCAGAAGGTGACTTACAAAATGGGATTTATGCCTCGGCAGTTCGCTTGTTAGAGGCTGCCAATATGATGGCTGCATTGGTGGCCATGTTGTTACTTCCTATTTTTTCTAAAATGATTTCTAAGAAAGAAGACTTAAGCAGTTTGGTTCAGTTTAGCACAGGCTTAATGGTTGTTCCTGCTTTTACCCTTTCTTTAATTGCTTATGTTTGGCAACAGCCCATTATTAGATTACTAAATTATCAAAGTACAAATTTTGCAGGCCACGTTTTTGGCTTGGTAATGCTGTGTTTTTTACCCCTTGCCATTATGTATGTATTTGGCACACTGCTTACTGCAAATGGTAGTTTGCGGGTATTAAACAAATTGGCCTTTATTGCTTTGATTATTAACTTAACGTTAAACTTTTGGCTCATTCCTAGTAAACAAGCCTTAGGAGCCGCCATTGCAGCATTGGTAACCCAATCTTTTATTGGCCTCACTAATTTTTTATTTGGGCACAAAATTCTTGTTATTCGGTTTGAACCAAACTTTCTAATAAAATTATTTAGTGCCCTGACATTCACCTTAGTAACCGCAATAACCCTTAAACACTTGGATACCAATTGGCAATTGAGCATAATGGCAACCGCAGGTATATCCATACTAAGTATGTTAATTTTCCGTATTATTGATTTGAAAAAAGGGTTAAGCTTGCTAAAAGAAAGAACCAAATAACAATGCCTTTTATTAAGCTGAAAATTATATTTTTGCGCACTTTATGAATAAGAAAAAGAAACAGTATTACTTTGAGCTGATAGATGTATTTACGTTTATTGTACGATGGAGAAAGAAGCTCATCATCATTTGTTCTATATCGGCTATTTTATCT
>VEQB01000411.1 GCA_018883485.1 Bacteroidota bacterium | reverse complement strand
TGCTTTTATTAGCAGTGCAGAAACTTATAAGCCTAAAGGCGGCACAGGGGTTGGCGTTAGATTTATTGTGGAGGCAGCAAAGGCTTTAGCCAAGCGTTAAACAGCCTTAATTTTTACTTATATTGCGCTACATTTTAGTAACATGAGCAGATTACCCATAATTGGATTTACCCTTGGAGATGTAAATAGTATTGCCGTTGAGGTGCTAATAAAAGCGCTTAACGACAATAGAATTAACGACTATTGCATACCGGTGGTTTATGGTTCTCCAAAAATTATTTCTTATTGGAGAAAAGTTTTAGGCATGCCAGAATTTCAGCTAAACATCATTAAAAACCTAAATCAAGTAAATCCTAAGCGTTCTAATATTTTAGTTTGTTGGGAAGAAGAAGTAGAAATAAAAATGGGTGAGGCAACAGATACTTCTGGTAGGTACGCCTTTATTTCTCTAGAAATGGCTACACGCGATGCGGTGGCAGGAAAGTTAGATGCTATTGTAACACCACCCTTAAATAAGCATAATGTATCTACCGATGCGCGCCCCTTTACTGGCCATACCGAATATTTGGCGCAACAAGCAAAATCAGACCATTTAATGCTACTTACCTCTGAGGATTTAAGAGTGGCCTTAGTAACAGGCCATATTGCATTGAAGGACGTTTCTGCTAAGTTGAGTCAGGCACTCATTATTGAGAAAATTCAACTTCTTAACCAAAGTTTAAAACGCGATTTTGGCATTTTAAAGCCAAGAATTGCCGTTTTAGGTTTGAACCCCCATGCAGGAGAAAATGGATTATTGGGAATAGAAGAGAAAGAAATTATTATCCCAGCGGTTGATAATGCTAGAAATGAAAAGCAAATTATGGCTTTTGGCCCCTACCCGGCAGATGGTTTTTTTGGTTCAAACCATTACAAGCAATTTGATGGAATTTTGGCCATGTATCACGACCAAGGTTTGATTCCATTTAAATTTATGGCCTTTCAAGATGGGGTAAATTTCACTGCTGGCTTGCCTTTTGTGCGCACTTCACCCGATCATGGAACGGCATACGACATTGCAGGAAAAAACCAGGCAGACCCGCAAAGTATGCGAAATGCACTATTTATGGCCATTGATATTTGGGCTAAAAGGAACAATTTTGAGGAGATAAATAAGAATCCATTACCCATGACACAGTTCAGAAGGGAAAAGTTTAGAATAGACTTCTAATAGGAATATAACTGATTAATAGATACTTAAGCTTTACCAACTAGAGGAATAGTCAAAAAACTTTTAGAAGTTACCCAAACCCTCTTATCTTTGCGAGCTATTATTATGGGTACGAGGTCTAAAGCATATACTATTGAATTCAATAAACTCCGCATGGGGCCCAATGAGTTTGAGTTTACGCTGGACGACAAATTTTTAAGTGAGTTTGAATTTTCGCCCTACCAAAAGGCAGAAGTTACAGTTTTACTTAAGCTCCATAAAACAGAAAGTCTTTACGATTTAAAATTTAATCTTAAAGGCACTGTTTTAACAAGCTGCGATACTTGCGCAGAAGATATTAATATTCCGGTTCAACAAGAATTTGGAATGTTAATGAAACTAAGCGAGGTTAACAATTTCGACGATCCAGAGATTGTTTATGTTGCAAGAACGGAGATAGCTTATGACTTAAAGCAATTTCTCTATGAGAGTTTGCTGTTAGCAGTTCCAACGCGTAAAAGTTGTGAAGAACTGCCAGAGCCAAAGCAATGCAACCCAGAAGTACTAAATAGATTAGCTATTAAAGAGCAAGCCGAAGATGGGGAAGATGAAGGACCAGATGAGAAAGACCCTAGATGGAGTAAGCTAAAAGATTTGTTAAATTAATAAAAGGAGAAATATAACATGCCGCATCCAAAACGAAAAATCTCTAACTCTAGAAGAGACAAGCGCAGAACACATTACAAAGGTGCAAACCCAACAGTTACAACTGATGTAACTTCTGGCGAAACACATTTGCGTCACCGTGTTACCCCAAGTGGGTACTACAAAGGAAAGTTAGCTTTCCCAGACATGCAGAAAGACATATAATTATAGCTTCAAAGCTTTTACTTAACCCTGCTTATGAAAATAGGTTTTGATATTATGGGAGGCGATTACGCCCCCAAAGAAGCTATTGCGGGCGCAATTATAGCCAATAAAGAGTTGGCAGGTAAAGCTCGAATTGTTTTAATTGGCGATAAGGAAGAGGCTTTACATCATTTAAATAATGAGGGCGCTAATGAAGCTGATTTTGATTATGTTCATACTACAGAAGTAATTGGAATGAGCGAACACCCAACCAAAGCTATATCTCAAAAAAGGGATTCTAGCATTTCGGTTGGTTTTGGCTTATTGGCAACTAAAAAACTCGACGCATTTGTTAGTGCTGGAAATACAGGAGCCATGTTAGTGGGCGCCATGTTTTCGGTTAAACCGATTGAAGGAGTAATTAGACCTTGCGTAACAGCAATGG
>VEQB01000410.1 GCA_018883485.1 Bacteroidota bacterium | reverse complement strand
GGAGAAGATACGCTCTACACTATATTTTGGATAAATGAACCTTATGATGCAAAGGACCCGGATACTTGGTTTGAAGTGGTGTGAAAAGAGACAAGACAAAAGTGAAAAGAACCAAGTAAGAAGAGTCAAGGCAAAAGTATCAATAGCCAAATAGTTATGAGGGAGAATGATTTGTTGGGTAGGACTTTTGATTTTGGGGTTAGGTGTTTAAAATTTTTGAGAACATTGCCTAACACTTCCGAATATCAAATCATTAAATATCAATTGGGTAAATCTTCAACTTCTATAGGGGCAAATTATGAAGAAGCACAAGCGGGTTCCTCCAAGGCAGATTTTAAAAACAAAGTAAGAATATCCCTGAAGGAAGCTCGTGAATCTAATTATTGGTTAAGAGTTTTGAAAGCGCTAGAAACACAATCCAATGAAGAATTAGACTCTTTAATAAAAGAAAGCATGGAATTAAAAAATATCTTAGCAAGTATTATCAATAAACTAAATTAACAAGTGAAGGCAAGTGAAATTTTTACCTTTTTACTTTTGCCTTGACTCTTATAAAGCAATGAAGAAACTAAAAGTAATGACCGTCGTGGGCACTCGTCCTGAAATTATCCGACTTTCACGCGTAATGGCTGCACTTGATGCTAGCCCTTCAATTGAACATATCACTGTTCATACAGGCCAAAATTATGATTACGAATTAAACGAGGTTTTTTATGAGGATTTGGATGTTAGAAAACCTGATTATTTTTTAAATGCAGCCGGTGCTACTGCTACTGCAACTGTTGGTCAAATTTTAATAAATATTGATCCTTTATTAGAAGAAATAAAGCCTGATGCTTTCCTAGTTTTAGGGGATACCAATTCTTGTTTATGCGCAATTCCAGCTAAGAAAAGGCATATTCCTATTTTTCATATGGAAGCCGGGAATAGGTGTTTTGACCAACGTGTTCCTGAGGAAACTAATAGAAAAATTGTAGATCATATTGCTGATATCAATTTAACATATAGCGATATAGCCAGAGAATATTTATTAAGAGAAGGATTGCCCGCTGATAGAATTATTAAAACTGGTTCCCCTATGTTTGAAGTGTTAAATCACTACAAAACCAATATTGAAAAAAGTGATATCCTGAAAAAATTATCATTGGAGAAAGGCAAATATTTTGTGGTTTCAGCACACAGAGAAGAAAACATTACTAACGACAAAAACTTCTTTGGATTGATTGATAGTTTAAATGCAATTGCCGAATTATACCAATATCCAATAATTGTGAGTACGCATCCACGCACACGCATCCGTTTAGAAAAGCTAAATGCCACAAACAACAACCAATCAACAGTCGCCAATCAACAGTCACCAATCACCCTAAACAGTTTAATTCAGTGGCAAAAACCGCTGGGTTTCAATGATTACAATGCGCTTCAAATTAATTCTTTTGCTGTTCTTTCTGATAGTGGAACCATTTCGGAGGAAAGCTCTATTTTAAACTTTTCGGCTCTAAATATACGTGAAGCGCATGAAAGACCAGAAGCAATGGAAGAAACTGCGGTTATGATGGTTGGACTTGATAAAGAAAGAATTTTACAAGGTTTAACGCAAATAGCCTTTGAAAAAAGTAGCAAAAACAGAATTTTTCGCCCAATAATTGATTACAGCATGCCGAATGTTTCAGAAAAAATGGTTAGAATTGTATTGAGTTACACCAATTATGTAAAAAGAGTTGTTTGGATGGAATAACATTTTATGCTAAAAAACTTACTTAAATCTGTCAAAACCAACCTGCTCAGTGTAAAAGGTTGGAGAACCAAAAGGAAGATTGTTGTTCTTGAGTCTGATGATTGGGGAACTATAAGAACGCCCTCTAAAGCAACTTTAGAAAGCATTCAGAGGCAATTCAAAATTGAATATAATCCATACGTTAGTTTTGATTCTTTAGAAACTGAAGATGATTTAAATGCTCTTTTTGAAACCCTAAAATCTATTAAAAACAATAGCGGGCAGCATCCAATTTTAACAGCCAATTGCATTATTGCAAACCCTAATTTTGAAGAAATTAGGAAAAGTAATTTTTTAGAATATCATTATGAATTAGTTACAGATACATTTAAAAGGCAACCAAATACTCAAAATAGCCTATCACTATGGAAAAATGGAATGAATGAAAATATTTTCAAACCACAATTCCATGGAAGAGAGCATTTAAATGTTGCTCTTTGGTTGAAGTTGCTGCAAACTGATCAATTAACTAAAGCGATGTTTGATTATGGCTTTTGGGGTGTTTTAGCAAATGGACCAACTGATTTTTTGCATAGAAATTCTATGGCGGGATGCAATTATTCGTCGGAAACCGAATTTACATTTGTTGAAAATTCATTAATTACAGGCTTAGCCCATTTCAAATCTATCTTAGGATATAACTCAAAGTCTTTTATTGCAAATAATTATATTTGGGATAGTAAAATTGAAAATATTTTGCATGATAATGG
>VEQB01000409.1 GCA_018883485.1 Bacteroidota bacterium | reverse complement strand
CTCTTGTACTCCACTGCAAACGGCCATAAATCCACTATCTGTGCTTACATGAAAGGAATAGGTAGCTCTATCTATAAAGTTATCTATGCATGGAAACCATGCTCTTCCAAAATTAACAGGGTTTGAACCCATGCCAACACCCATATTATAGGCGTAGTTTCCACTAAAGAAAAAACCGCCCCATTTAGAGTCGGTAATAGGTGCACCCTCATATTGAATTACTAAGCTAAGGGTATCACTTGCAGTAAACTCCTTATTTAATATGATACGCACAACAGAGTCGCTTTGGCTAAACCCAACAGAATCTCCATTGCATGTAATTTTACTTACTTGCAGCTTTTGTAAATCGAGTGCAATAAATTTGGTGTTTGCGCCTATTATTTTAGCAGAAATTGTTGCAATACCGCTAATTTGCTTTAGCTGTATGCGTTGTAAATTGAGTTGCAAATCATAATGAAGTACATCAAGGTTTTCGTTGCGTTGCGCCGATAAAGTATTGCTGCAAAATAGCAGTACAATTAGAAGTTGAAATAGTGGTCTCATCATCTCCAAATTAAGTGAAAAATTGGGACAATTTATTATCCACATTAAAGATAAAAAATGTGGGAATATTATAGCTGTAAATCCATGGAGAATCCTTATTTTGCAATGTTTTATATAAATTATAATGGCAGAAGATAGAATCATTCAGATTAACATTGAAGATGAAATGAAGACCGCTTACATCGATTATTCGATGTCGGTTATTGTAAGCAGAGCCTTACCAGATGTGCGTGATGGATTAAAGCCAGTGCACAGAAGAGTTTTATATGGCATGACAGAATTGGGGTTGGCTTCAAACCGACCTTACAAAAAGAGCGCTCGTATTGTGGGGGAAGTTTTAGGAAAATACCATCCGCATGGAGATAGTTCAGTGTATGACACTATGGTGCGCATGGCACAGGAATGGAATATGCGCTATATGTTGGTAGATGGTCAAGGTAACTTTGGTTCGGTAGATGGTGATCCGCCTGCTGCCATGCGTTATACAGAGGCTAGATTAAGAAGAACGGCTGAGGAACTTTTAACTGATATTGATAAAAATACAGTTGATTTTAGAAGTAATTTCGACGATAGCCTAACAGAACCAACGGTTTTGCCAGCAAAGCTTCCTAATTTATTAATGAATGGTGCTTCAGGTATTGCTGTTGGTATGGCTACTAATATGGCACCACACAATTTATCTGAGTGCGTAGAAGGAATTATTGCTTATATAGATAATAGGGAAATTACCATAGCCGAATTAATGAAATACATTAAGGCTCCAGATTTTCCAACAGGTGGCATCATTTATGGCTACGAAGGCGTTAAACAGGCATTTGAGACAGGTAGAGGCAGAATTGTAATGCGCGCTCAAGCCGGTTTTGAAACCTCAAAAACAGGCAAAGATCAAATTGTGGTGAGTGAAATTCCTTACCAAGTTAATAAGGCAACTTTAATTAAGCAGGTTGCAGATTTAGTTAATGAAAAGGTAATTGAAGGTATAAGTGATGTGCGCGATGAAAGTGATAGAGACGGAATGCGCATGGTGTTTGACCTTAAACGCGATGCAGTTCCAAATGTAGTTTTAAACAAATTGTTTAAATACACCCAACTTCAAACTTCTTTTAGTGTCAACAATGTGGCATTAGTTAAGGGACGTCCAGAAACCTTAAATCTTAAGGATCTAATTGTTCATTTTGTAGAGCATAGACATGTGGTTATTGTTCGCAGAACTCAATTCGATCTTGAGGAAGCGAAAAAACGTGCTCATATATTAGAAGGTTTATTAATTGCTTTAGATCATTTAGATGAAGTAATTGCCTTAATACGTGCCGCAAATACACCAGATGAAGCTAGAAATGGCTTAATGGAGAAGTTTAGCTTATCTGATATTCAATCAAAAGCTATCTTAGACATGCGTTTGCAACGTTTAACCGGACTTGAGCGAGATAAGATAAAGGATGAGTATGCTCAAATTATGGAGTTAATTGCCAAATTAGAAGAAATATTATCTAATGAGCCTCTTCGTATGCAAATCATAAAAGATGAATTGATGGAGATGAAGGGCAAATACGGCGATGAGCGCAGATCAGTAATTGAAATGGCTGGCAACGAAATGAGTATGGAAGACCTAATACCAGATGATGATGTTGTAATCACCATCTCACATTTAGGATACATTAAGCGTACTTCTTTAGGAGAATATAGAACCCAAGCCCGCGGTGGAAGAGGCAGTAGAGGCGTTGCTAAACGGCAGGAAGATTTTGTGGAACATATCTTTATGGCTACTAACCATAACTACCTACTATTATTTACAGAACAAGGCAGATGCTTCTGGCTAAGGGTTTATGAAATACCAGAGGGTGAAAAGAATACTAAGGGCAGAGCGGTTCAGAACTTGATTAACATACCAGTTGAGGAAAAAGTGAAAGCATTTTTATGCGTTAAAACTTTAAGCGACGAAGAGTATATT
>VEQB01000408.1 GCA_018883485.1 Bacteroidota bacterium | reverse complement strand
ATTTCGTAGCCATACATCTTTTGCTGATCACACAAAAGTTTTAATATGATGGTACGCAACGTTCCCTTGATTAGCTCGGATGAATAAAGCATGATGTAATAATTTACCTTCACAAACATACATAAAACTCTTAGGTATCAAATTTTATTGCATAAGATTCTTATGTATTAATGATAATTAGTTAATAAACAACACTTTAAAATATTAAAAAATCAAATGGTAAGAAAAATAGAATTAACGAAACAACTTAATCAGGTTTTTACCTCCTGCCAATAAGGCCAATAAAATTAAGCCGCCAATAATGCCAAAGGCAAATTCTTTAACCAAAGAAGGCCATGCCGGCAAAACATGATGCAAGTAATCTATGTTGTGAGAGAAGATACCGCCAGAAACCAATAACAAGGCAATAGTACCCACCACTGCAAAAAACTTAATAACAATAGGAAGGGTTTTAACTAATAATATTCCAAGCTTACTAATAATCCCTTTGTTTTTTGATTTGGCTATTAGCAAAAAACCTAAATCATCCATTCTAACTATTAGGGCTACTAGGCCATAAACGCCCACCGTAGCAATAATAGAAACTACAGAAACGGTTAGTATTTGTAAAGATAAAGTGCTGTCTAAAACAGTACTTAAGGCAATAATCACAATTTCTACAGAGAGAATAAAATCTGTGGTAATGGCTGACTTAATCTTGGTTTTCTCTAAATCAGGGTTTTCTTGCGTTAATGGCGTTGAAGCATGTAAAGCCTCTTCTTTTTTATGGAAAAAGAATTCTACAATCTTTTCTACCCCTTCATAGGCAAGGTAAAAGCCCCCCAAAACCAAAATAATTTTAATTGCTGCCGGCAAAAACGCATTAAGCAATAAGGCAATCGGAACAATAATTAACTTGTTAATAAAAGAGCCTTTGGTAATTGCCCATAAAACAGGAATCTCTCTCGATGATACAAATCCAGTAGATTTCTCTGCATTTACAGCTAAATCATCCCCCAAAATACCTGCTGTTTTCTGTGTAGCAACCTTAGAGGTAATGGCAACATCATCCATCAAAGCAGCTATATCATCTAAAATTGCGAAAAAACCTGAAGCCATATTTTAAACTTTATCTAGTTATTTAAGTTACAAACTTACCTTTAAAAATGTTTAATTAATAATATTAAAAGCCTTTAAATGCTTGCAAAAGATACACTTCATCGGTATTTAGCTTTAAAGATGACCTTTTTTTTAACAATAGATAACCTAGATTTTTAATTAAACCAATGCATAAGCTAGATGGCAGTTGCAAGAAGCCAGAGGCTACTTTAGGCAATCCCCATTTTTGAAACTATCTTCGCCCGCATGATTTACCTGCGTGCAGAAAACTTAATGAAGCGCTTTGGAGAGCGCATACTCTTCGATAAAATAGACTTAACCATAGCCAAAGGTGAACGAATTGCCCTCATTGCAAAAAATGGGAGCGGTAAAACTTCTCTTATTAAGATATTAGTAGGTGAAGACGAACCAGATACAGGTTCTGTTACCATAGACAAAAATATCAAATGGGCCTACCTAGATCAAGAGCCACAATTTAATGCCAACGATACCATTTGGGAGGCGGTGTTTAATTCTGACAACGCCTTACTTAAAACAGTTGCACTCTATGAAATTGCTTTAGAGAAATTAGAACTCGACCCAGACAACACCTCGGTTCAAAACGAATTGCAACATTGCATGGAGGCCATGTCTGATGCCAATGCCTGGGATATTGAGAATAGAGTGCATACCATTCTTACCCAATTAAACCTACAACATCACTTAACGCAAAATACCAACTCGCTATCTGGTGGTCAGAAAAAACGCCTTGCCTTAGCCCGTGCGCTTATCAATACCCCAGATTTATTAATTATGGATGAACCTACCAATCACTTGGATATTCAAATGATTGAATGGTTAGAGGCCTATTTAAAAGCGCAAGACACTACCCTATTATTGGTAACGCACGACAGGTATTTTTTAGACAATGTATGCAATGAAATTATAGAATTAGATTTGGGTCAACTCTTTACTTACAGAGGAAATTATGCCTACTTTTTAGAGAAAAAAGAGATACGCGAAAACAACCAAGAGAGAGAAGCAGACGAAGCACGCAAACTTGCAAGGAAAGAATTAGAATGGATGCGCAGGCAACCAAAGGCAAGAACTACTAAAAGCAAAAGTAGAATTACAGCCTATTACGAAACCAAAGAAAAGGCTTCGTTTAGAAAAGACGATAAGCAGGTAGAAATACAAATGCAGATGCAACGCCTAGGTAATAAAATTATTGAGGTGCATCAGCTTGCTAAAAATTATGGCGCCTTAAAAATTGTAGAAGATTTTACTTACCTCTTTACACCTGGCGAACGCATTGGTATCATTGGTAAAAATGGAGTTGGTAAATCTACCTTTTTGAACCTATTGCAAGGCTTAGAAAAACAAGATAGTGGTAAAATTATAAAGGGAGAAACTGTAAGATT
>VEQB01000052.1 GCA_018883485.1 Bacteroidota bacterium | reverse complement strand
GTTGTAGCCAGAAAATTGGAAACAACTGGAATGGAAATTATTAAGTCGGTGCACCCACATCCAACCATGAGTGAAGCCATTATGGAAGCTGCAGCTTTAGCTTACGGCGAGTGTATACACTTATAGAAAATTAAAACAAGCGAGTACCACTTGCCCATTGCAATTGGTACTTTGCTTTTGCATACTTAGCTACTAATTCAACTTGCTTAGCGCGCGCTTCAATCAATCCACGTTCGCGCTGATTTACCAAGAATAAGGAACTTTCCCCAGCTTCAAATCTAGCAATCTCTGCTGTTAACAAAAGATCGGCATTGCGCACAAGCTCTTGTTGTATCCCTAATAATTGTGCAAAGGTATTGAGTTCATTATAGGCTACTAATATATTATTAAGTACCTCCCTTTTGCCTTGTTGAAGTTGAAATTTACCTTGTTGAATTTTAAAGTTTGTGAGGGCTAACTTTCCTCTTTCCTTTCTAAGAAATACAGAACTATAAAAAGTAGCTCCAAACTTATAATTCTTCATAAACAAGCCCTCTACTTCATCTCTACTTCCAGCGGTATAGGTTTGAAAAGGATAATATTCTAAATTCAATTGTGGTTTTAAGTTTTCAATCGCTAGCTTTCTTTCTAACTCTGTTTGGTTCAGCTTAACTTGTAATTTTTGGATTTCTGGATGCAACTCTTCGGCCGATTTGCTGAGGCGTTGCAAAGAGTCTAAGGAAATACTTTGAAACTCTGAACCTCTTACGCTAGGCCTAACGGTATTGGCCAAAAGCAAAGCATTTCCATCTTCATCCCACAAATAATTACTTAAAATAAGTGCAGAATTTCTCTGCTCTATGCTAGCTTCTGCCAATAGAGATTCTCTTCGTTTATACTCTACCCAAGCCTCTACGCTATCTATTGGTTTTTCTTCGCCACCCGCAATTCTACTTTTAATAAAATTGAGTCGTGTAGTAGCTAAAGCCAAGTTCTCTACCATTAACAAATACTTTTGGTAAGACTGCTGCCAATCCCAGTAATCTTTAGCGCTAGCCAAGAATAATTTATTAATAGCACTTATTTGTTCGGCCTCATTCAACGTTTGAAGTAGCTGAGCTTGTCTAAGCGCATTTCTGCGAGAATCTGTAATTAAATTACGCAACACTGGTACACTTACACCCGCATAAAACAGTTGGTATTGCACCTGCTGTGTACCTTTGGTAACAGGATCATACTTACCCATTTCATCGCTTACTTGCAAACCATCACTTTGGTCTAAACCTGCTTTTATATCTACTCCAACAAAAGTTGGAATTTTTAATTGAGGCTCAAAATAAGTATAAGAATTATCTCCTTTAGTTCTCTTACCAAAATAGTTAGCGCTAATGGTTGGATCAAAAGCACCACGAGCCGTGCGTATTTCCATTTGTGCCATATCTGGCAAAAGATTAGCCGACCTTGCAATGGGATGAAAGCGGAGCACTTGCTCATAGAATGCATCAAAAGTTAAGGTAACAGAATCCTGCGCAAACGTATGCACAAAAGAAAGTTTCCAAAGTAGCAGAAAATAAAATGCAACAATTCTCACCTTACTCATTTCTCTTTGTCTTTGGTTTTACTTTCGCCTTCTTTAGCACTTACTGCCTCTAAATTTGTAATAAAATCTGGTGGGAAGCCATTAAACTGGCGCCACAATTCATAACCAATAGTAACATTTTTAAGCATAGCCCAGCCATACACACCACCTCCAGCTCTAACTAATTCTGGCCAAGCATCATCGCTTGGGTCGGGCACCACCAGCACCCTAAATTGGCCATTAGCGCTATTCACTTTATCAACGGCTTGAACCAAACCGCCGAAAGTACCCACGCTAACATTAGGCCATCCGCTGAATACTAAGGCAGGCCAACCATCAAACTGCACACGCACTTGCACCCCTTTTTGCATCAATGGTAAATCCATAGCCCTAACATATAATTCAACAGCCATTTTAGCATCTGCCGGAACTATAGAAATTAAATCTTCACCTTCTTTAATATTTTCGCCAATACCAGATTTAAAGGCCTTAACAATGTAACCATCTTGGGGAGCACGAATAACATAGAAGCCCGAGCGCAGTTCTAAATTAGACAACTCAATTTGCATCTTGCTCACTTCTGCTCTGCTCTCAAATAATTCGCCAGTAGTTTCATTAATTACAGATTCTGCCTTAGAAATTTTATCTATATAATCGGCTTCTACAGAGTTTAATTCTATTTCTGCATTTATTAATTCGTTTTGAACCGAATTGTATTTGTTCTCTGCCTCTACCAGTTTGGCTGTAGCTTCCTGGGTTTTGTTATTACGGTTTTGCAACTCGGTTAAGCTGGCTAAACCTTTGTTATATAAAGCTTCTAAACGAGTATATTGATCTTGCGCCAATTTAAAATTTATTTGTGCAGCTTCCATACCAGCCTTTTCTGCAGCCACTTTAAAACGCATTTGTTTTACCTTGTTGCGACTTTGTTCCAACTTAAACTTCAAGCCATCTTTTAAAGCCTCTACTTGCCTTTGGGTAGCTTGAATCTTTTGCTGTTTGGCACCAATAGCATCTTGTTTATTGGCAATCTGATCAGAAGTTCTACTCAATAATTTTGGGTCAAAAAACTTTTCTTTAACCTCTGTTATTACGCAAATGGTATCGCCACGTTTTACCAATTGGCCCTCTTGTACCAACCAACGATCAATTCTACCGGCAATTACAGAGGGGATTGTTTGAGGTCTATCTGCTGGACTATATGGCGTTACTTTACCTTTTCCTTGCACATTTTGTTGCCAAGGCAAAAAAAGAATAATGATAAATAACCCCAACACAATTAATAAATAATTTCTAACAACCTTATACTTTATAGGTGTATTTACTAAGGTTAGCGCGTGTAAATTCTCTCCAGAAAATGTTTGTTTATGCTTACTCATACCTTAACTATAAATTTGTTTATCTAAAGGTAAAACATTTCGCTGTGTTAATTCGTCAAAGCTACCAGAATCTAATACCTTACCATTTTTCATAACATAAATTAAATCACTTCGCTTCATTACCTCTGGGATAGAACTTACAATGAACATAGCATAATCGCCCTTAAACAATCTATCGATTAATTCTATTTTCTCTGCAGATTGCACATTGTGAAAGAATTCATCTATGAGCAATAACTTAGGCGGTTTTACCAAGGAGCGAGCAATTAATATTTTCTTTACGGCACTAGATGGGAAATTACTTCCAGAAGGCAATACCTGAGATTGCAACCCGTCTTCTAGTCCTGCGATAAATTGGTTCAAACCTACCTCCTCACAAACCCTTAAAATATCTTTAAGTAAAATACCATTTCTACCCAAGGTAATATTTTCTTCGATGGTTCCTTCAAAAACATCGGCTAAGGATAGGTTGTCGCCAATAATATCTCGGTAACTATTGGGATTCATTTCTTTAATTGAAATCCCATTTAAACGAATGATACCATCATAATTTTCGTATAGGCCCGCAATCGTTTTAATGAGTGTAGATTTACCAGCATCATTAAACCCAGTGATACAAACTTTTTGTTTATCTTTTATCTGAATCGAAACATTTTGAAAACTATAACTCCTAGCAGCTTTATACTTGTAATAAACATTTTCTAGTTTTAACTCAAATTTATTTTCAATATCTAAATCTATGGCCTCTCTACCCGAATTCTTTTCCATTTCAAGGTCAGTAACATGACCAATTTTATCTAAAGCGGTAAGCACATCATAAACTACCGCAACACTGCTTATAAGTTTTTCTACAGAGGAGATAACCAAGACAATAATTATTTCGGAAGCAACAAACTGACCCAAATTAATTTGACGATTAAAAACAAGTGCCCCCCCTAAAATTAATAAACCCGCGGTAATTAATGTTTTAAAGGCAATAATAGCAGAGAATTGGCGTACCAAAACCGCAAAATGCTTCTTGCGATAAACAATATACTTATTAAGCAGGCGATCTGTTTTATGCATAGGTAAATTAGCAAACCCTGCAAGTTTAAAAGATTGCACAGCCCTGCCTAATTCTTCTAACCAAAAAACAACTTTATATTTATATTTAGATTCGTAAATACTCGTTTCCAAACCTTTTTTACTAGTAAAATAAAATACAAAAAAGATAATAAGAATTACCAACAATCCGAAAAGAATAAAATAAGGGTGGTAAAAAGAGAGTAACAATAAACCAAATATAATTTGAACGATGGCAGAAGTAAAATCAATTAGAATTTTAGGTAAAGATTTTTGAACATTGAGCACATCAAAAAAGCGGTTTACCAATTCTGGCATGTATTCATTTTTCAGCTTTTCAAGTTTTAATCTAGGTATGCGATAAGCAAAATCGAAAGCTATTTTGGTAAAAACCCGCTGTTGCAATATTTCTACCATAGCCAATTGCTGTACTTGCAACCAACCTGCTCCAACTGTTGCGGCTACTACTAAGATCATTAATACAAAAACACTTTCTAAAAGCAAACCACCACTCATAAGGCCAATAATGGCTTGAATACCCAGAGGCAAAGTTAAATTTACCAAGGCAATCATGATGGCAAAAAAGTAAATGTTATATATATCTTTTTTCTCAGATTTTAGAAGGAGAAAAAAACGCTTTAAGGGCGTCAAAATGCCCTTGCCTCCCATCTCTGTAAAATCAGCATTCGCTTTAAATCCCGCAACAAACAAAATATCATCGCTTCCACAATCTTTAAGATGTAAGTAAACTTTCTCATTAAAATTATGATTTTGCGTTAAGGAGGAAACTGTTTGAATAACCTCAACTAAATTATCCTCATTATTAAAATTAGCTTCAACACACCCATTTTGGGTATCCTCAACGTAAGAAATTCCATGACCATCTTTGCTCTTAATTATGATTGGAACTAAACCTTGAACATCCTTTTTAAAGACAATTATTGGAAATTTAAGGTCCCTCACAAGAGCTTTAAACTCAGAAACAGGCAAGGTGCGTATATCAAAACTGAAATGCACATAATCGCCCACATCCAACAGTTGGGTGAAGAATGAATCAAAGCTATCATCAAACTCATCAGCATACCTAAACTTATGATCCTGAAGATCGAAATGGTCTACTTGATGTCCCGATGCGTTTGCATAATGCTCAAGGAGATCGATTATTTGTTTTCGTAACATACGTGGGTAATACAGAGAAACAGCAAAATTGTTTATTAAATATTTTTTTTACAAAAAAAGTCTATTGTAATGACTTTCATCATTTTTATTTTCCATTTTTTAGACATATTTTAAAAGTCAATTATAGTATTTTTTTAAGTCAAAGTAAAGTTTAACTTTGCCGCTGCTTAATTGCTAATCAACTGATTATGACAAACAAAGAAATCTCAGAAAAAGTAATGTTGGCCGCTACAGCGGCTCATTTAAACCTTACCCCAACAGATTTAGTGCAACATGCCTTAAAAAATGGAGAAGGAGTATTAAACGATACCGGCGCTTTAATGGCTGATACCGGTGAATTTACAGGCAGATCTCCGAAAGATAAATTTTCGGTATGTGATGCCAAAACTGAAAATACAGTTTGGTGGGGAGATGTAAATTTCAAATTCGACCCAAGCAAGTTTGAAGCCTTAATGAATAAAGTAATTAAGCATTATGAAGGTAAAAATGTTTATGTACGTGATGCTTATGCTTGTGCAGACGAGCGTTACAAATTGCGCTTACGTGTTGTGAATGAAACAGCTTACCACAATTTGTTTTGCAATAATCTGTTTTTAAGACCAACTGCAGAAGAACTAGTTAATTTTGAGCCAGAATGGTTAATCTTAAACGCGCCAAGCTTTAAAGCCAATGCTGCAGAAGATGGAACACGCCAACACAACTTTTCTATCATAGATTTTACCCGTAAGGTAATTTTAGTAGGCGGTTCTGGTTATACTGGCGAGATGAAGAAAGGTATTTTTACCGTTCTAAATTATATTCTACCAGAAGAGCGCAACACCCTTTCTATGCATTGCTCTGCAAATATTGGCAAGAATGGGGATACTGCCATTTTCTTTGGATTATCTGGCACAGGAAAAACAACCTTAAGTGCCGACCCAGAGCGTAACTTAATTGGAGACGATGAACATGGTTGGGCAGATGATTCTGTATTTAATTTTGAAGGTGGTTGCTATGCCAAATGTGTGGACCTTACCCAAGAAAAAGAACCAGAAATTTTTAATGCCATTAAACCAGGCGCTTTATTAGAAAATACGCGTTTTATTCCTGGAACAACAACGGTAGATTATGCAAATATTAGCGTAACAGAAAACACACGTTGCGCCTATCCTATTAATCACATTCCGCATGTTGCAGTGCCATCTGTAGGTAAAGCTCCAGAAAATATTTTCTTCTTAACAGCAGACGCTTTTGGCGTACTACCTCCTATCTCTAAATTAAATGTGGGTCAGGCAATGTACAGCTTTATTAGTGGTTACACCGCTAAGGTTGCTGGAACAGAAGCTGGTGTTACCGAGCCACAAGCCACTTTCTCTGCATGTTTTGGAAAAGCTTTCCTACCACTACACCCAGGAAAGTATGCTAAATTATTAGGCGAAAAGTTAAAGGCTAATCCAAACATCAATGTTTGGTTAATTAATACAGGTTGGACAGGTGGCCCCTATGGAGTAGGTTCAAGAATGAAATTACCGCTAACCCGCGCCATGATTACGGCAGCTTTAAACGGAGATTTAAACAATGTTGCTTATGAGCAGCATCCTGTGTTTGGCTATATGATGCCAACTACCTGCCCTAATGTACCTGCCGAAATATTAAACCCACGCAATACTTGGCAAGACAAAGCTGCTTACGATGCACAAGCCAATAAATTGGCCAATATGTTCGTAAAAAACTTTGAACAATATGCCTCAGGAGTAGATGCAGAAATTATTGCTGCTGCTCCTAAAGCAAATCAAGAGGCTTAGTATTAAAAAAATAAAAAAAGCGATGCAATGCATCGCTTTTTTTATAAATAAACATGGATAGCCAAAACCAAGATAGTAACACTGAGGGATTTTTAGTCTCTTTTAACTTAATGGTAATTGGTGGCTTGCTAATGCTAGGTTGCATTGTTTCCTTAAACAAACTGATTAATCACCACCTACATAAATATTGGGAAGAAGAGAGAGGCATACTCACTTCCATTGGAAAATTTGAAGCAGATGCCTTTAGGATTTCATCCCTATCAGAATTATACCTAACATGGTTTTTCTTTCTTTTCTTTTTAGTGGGCTTAATACTAGTTATTGTAAAACTGGTTAAAACTTGGAGAATGTAAAATGCAGTTATTCTATTATCCAAATCTGAGTTTAGGTGCTTTTTCTTTTAACGAAGAAGAATCTAAACATTGTATTAAAGTACTAAGAAACAAAACAGGAGATACACTTCAACTCATAGACGGCAAAGGGCGTTTAGCACAAGCCATAATTACCAAAGACCATCCCAAAAAATGTGAAGGAGAGATAACTCAAGTTACACTTTTTGAACCAAACCGAAGTTACCAATTAGCCTTAAGCATTGCCCCTACTAAACAACACGAACGAATAGATTGGCTGGTAGAAAAGGCCTGTGAAATAGGAATAGATGAAATCAATTTTATTGCTTGCGAAAACAGCGAAAGGGAGCGAATTAACATAGACCGTTTACAAAAAATTTGTATTAGCGCCATTAAGCAAAGTAAACAATATTACTTGCCCGCACTAGGTGAGTTGAAACCGCTTAGAGATCACCTAAAAACAGCATCCGATTGGCAAAAATACATTGCCTGGTGCGAGACAAACCCTACAGAACATTTGGCACAACAACTAAATCAAAGCGAAAAAAAAATACATTTACTGATTGGACCCGAAGGTGATTTTTCTGCAAAAGAAATAAGCCTTTCTCAAGAGGCAGGTTATCATCCAATATCTTTAGGTTCAAATATTTTAAGAACTGAAACAGCTGCAATTACAGCTGTAGCAACCGTTGCAGCTGTTTTATCTAAATCTCTTTAGAAATAATCATAAATAAAGCATTACCCTTTATTTCATTGTTCTGCAAAATATAGGGCATGATAGCCGCGGTATATAAATATATCCTCACAATTACCAAACAGTATTTTATATTTGATACATGAAGCGGTTATTTTTTCTTTTACTCAGTGGGATACTTTTGAGTTCATTTATTACACCCTCTATTAAAATTGCCAGATTAAAGTACAACGGCGGAGGCGATTGGTATGCCAATAAAACCTCACTTCCAAACCTAATTGCATTTTGTAACCAAAGCTTGGGCATGTCGCTGGCAGCAGAAGAAGAGGTAGTAGAACCAGGCAGTGCAGATTTGTATAATTACCCATTTATACATTTAACCGGACACGGAAACATCATATTTAATGAGCAAGAAGCAAGGAACCTAAGAAATTACTTAATAGCAGGAGGTTTCTTACATGCTGATGATAACTATGGCATGGATAAATTTTTAAGGAGAGAAATGAAAAAAGTATTTCCAGAACTAGATTTTGTGGAGCTACCATTTAACCACCCTATCTATCATCAAAAGTATAAATTTAACAATGGGCTGCCTAAGGTGCATGAGCACGATAATAAACCTCCACAAGGCTTTGGACTCATTTATGAAGGCCGAGTAGTTTGCTTTTACAGCTATGAATGTGATTTAGGTAATGGCTGGGAAGATAAAGAAATATATAACGACCCAGAAGCAACCAGACAACAAGCACTACAAATGGGGGCTAATATAATTCAATATGCCTTTGTAAAATAAGCACTCAAAAACGGCTGTATGTTGTTCAGGCAAGCTAATTCAATTCACATTTAAACGCTGATGTAACACCAATATAAATACCTTTGCATTATTTTTATGATACAAAACCCAATGTCAATTTATTACAAAAACAGCTACTCATTTCTAATTATTTTCGCTTCTTCTTTTGTAAGAACTACAGATTCATAAGGAAAACTTGTCAGCAGGTACTCGGTAATTCCTTGCATTCTACCAGCTTTGGCAACGATTGCATCATAAGAATTGTTAATTTTATCAATTGAATTATTAAGTTCATCTTCAAGTTCTTTTTTGATCCTTCTTTGTTCTGCAGCTTTTTCGGCAATCTTATCTTGATAAGCTTTGATTTCCATTTGTATTTTTCGCCTTTCAAAATCTCTGGCATTTACAGCTTTTTGGTTTTCACCATCCAAATAGGCATTTATTCTATCGTCTACCTTTTGTCGTTCTATAATTGATTGTTCCAATTGGGTAAGGTATTTTGCCTTGGTTAGTGCCAATTTTCGGTTCAGGGCCAACAACTGCTCTTTCTTTTGGAGCAGGCCTAACTTTATTTTTTCATCTACTCTGCGGTTATTGTCAATGGCAAAAAACTGCCTAAGTTTGGTATTTGTAGGTTCACCTTTGGCTTCAAAAGACAAAATCCTTGTATTAATATCGTACGCATATATTTCTCCATTTTGCAGGTAAACAAGGAAAACAGAGCCCTGCGGAAGTGTGGCAATTCCCATTATTTTTTCATTCAATTCAATTTTAGAAATTTTTGAGTACCCTTGAAAAAAATAGAGACTTCTGTTTTGTGCAACTAGACAAGAATTAAAAGAAGGAGAATAATCTAAAATAAGCTCCTCAGTTTGGTTGAGTTCTGGTATCAATTTTGGTTCAAAACTAATACCCCAATTGTCATTAATACCAGTAATTGTGCGCTGCTTATAAAAAACAAATTGGTTATTATTTATACGAATTCTATCGTTTGCAGAATCTATGGTTAAATTGTATCCAACCTGACCTTGGTATATCAAACTATAAAATTCACCCATAATATCAAAATCAAAAATTATACCCCCCACAAATCCAAACTTACCTTTTAAGTTAGCTATATTCAGGCCCACTACACTTTGTTCATTAGTATAATTAGCAGTTTGAATACCTGTACTAAAAGGTAACAATGTGCGAGTAATGTTATTTTTGAAATCTGATTGAACCACAACCACAGATTGCCCAACATTTACATCAAATCTCCAAGTGCAATTAACTAACTGACATAGACTGCCCTTCTGCACATCGTAAGCATAGTTTATGAGGTCCCTATTATAGCCAATATCTATCGTATCTCTAAAAGGTAAATCAAAGATAACAACATCACTCCCGAATCGACCATTAATGGCATTAAACCACTGATTGTTCATTGGAATATTAAAGATATTCTTGGTATATATTTTAAACCCTGAAATTAACCCTATAAACCCAGCAGACCCATTTGGCTTATCACAACCTAGATAGGCATTATTTCTGTTCAACTCCAAAATATTTGATACACCAGTTTCCAACACAAGCAATTGGTTGATGAATATTTTCAGCTGACGGGTACTATTATTTAAAGTAATATGCCACTCATTCCAACTTTTGTTATATTTCTCTGAGCTGATGGTAAATACTTGTCCCAAATAAATAAATTCAACATCATCCTTTTCATTCACCTGAATAGAACATTCGGAACTTCCACTATCATTTAACGAATTAAAAACACATGCTCTCCTTTTGAGTTTTTGATATTTCATCATAAAACTCATTCCAATATTGCAATTGTCAGAAACCTGTATTTTATTCAAATTAAGGTAACTGTTGTAGCCTCTAAACTCTATGGCATAGCTGTATGGCGGAGGCAGTTTAATAGGACCTTCCTCAAAACCACCAGAGTCAATGTAGTAAGTGAAAAAATAGTTATTGCTATCTAAAAGCACGAAAAAGGCATTCTCGCCTTGTTTAATGTATAATTTCCAATAAGCTACTAATTTAATTTCAGGAAAATTACCAAAGCCCAATGTTGAACTAAACCTGCGGTAGCATTTATTAAAGTTTATTATATTGTTTGTGTAAATAAACAACATTATGGTAACAAAAAAAAGAGCCCTGAAGAATTAAGGGAGAACAAATTAATCAATTGTGCT
>VEQB01000407.1 GCA_018883485.1 Bacteroidota bacterium | reverse complement strand
CTACGGGGGTAACTTCTATGTGTATATCAATCCTATCCAATAAGGGTCCGCTTACTTTACTTAAATATTTTTGAACTACTGTACTTCCACAAATGCATTCCTTTTCGGGGTGGTTAAAATAGCCGCAGGGACACGGATTCATGCTGGCTACCAACATAAAACTGGCAGGATATTCCATACTAAATCGTGCTCTAGAAATGGTGATTTTTCTTTCTTCTAAAGGCTGGCGCATTACTTCTAAAACCTGTCTTTTAAATTCTGGTAATTCATCTAAGAAAAGTACGCCATTGTGTGCCAAAGATATTTCTCCCGGTTGTGGATTGTTACCTCCACCTACTAGGGCAACATCGCTAATGGTATGATGCGGAGAGCGATACGGTCTGTTGTAGAGTAAAGAACTATTACGCGCCAACTTCCCAGCTACCGAATGTATTTTAGTTGTTTCTAAAGCTTCTTGTAAATTTAGAGGAGGTAAGATACCAGGCAAGCGCTTGGCTAGCATGGTTTTTCCTGCACCTGGAGGTCCAATTAGTATAACATTATGTCCGCCCGCCGCCGCAATTTCTAACGCACGTTTAATGTTTTCTTGCCCGCGCACATCCGAGAAATCGTCTAATAACTTATGTTGGTTAGCCTCAAATTCTTTACGGGTATCTATAACCACTTGCGTTAAGGCATTTTCATCTCCTTTAAAGAACTCTACCACTTCTTTTAAACTACTGGCACCATATACTTTGATATTGTTAACAATAGCTGCTTCTTGGGCATTTTCTAAAGGTAAAATGAATCCTTCAAAGTTTTCTTTGCGCGCCTGAATGGCAATAGGTAAGGCTCCTTTAATGGGTTTAAGGGTTCCATCTAGCGCTAGTTCTCCCATTAAAATATAGCGTTCCACTTTGGCGCTTTCTATTTGCCCTGTTGCAGAAAGAAATCCCATAGTTAATGGTAGGTCGTACGCGCTCCCCTCTTTACGGATATCTGCAGGAGCCATGTTTATTACCATCTTCTTCCTTGGCATTTGATAATCGTGATAGCGCAAGGCACTTTCCATGCGTTGGTAGCTTTCTTTAACTGCATTATCTGGCAAGCCTACTAAAAAATAGCCTATGCCAGCATCCTCACTGGCATTTACTTCTATGGTTATGGTTACTGCATTTACGCCATAAACAGCGCTTCCGTAGGTTCTAATTAACATGGTGTTTAAGTTTAGGTTAAGGTTCTTATATTTGCCAAAACATGTGCTTTGCCAAATGCCTTCGCAAGTAAAAGTTTAGCAAAGGATTATTTTTGAAAAAACCATTTTTTAACACAGATAAATCAGGTAAACCGGATTTTTGATTACTAACTAATGAAAGATTTTTACAAGATTCTTAAATTCGCAATTCCCTACAAATCACTGGCAATTTTCAATGTAATCTTTAATGCTATATCTATTGTTACAGGGTTGTTTTCTGTAGCATTGGTGATTCCTTTTTTGAATGTATTATTTAATAGAAGCGAACAAGTTAGTGTTGAACCAACGCTGAGTTTTGACACTAATTCTGTGATGGAATACTTTAAGTATTTAGTATCCGAGTTAATTAGAACCCAAGGCTCCGAGGCTGCGCTTTTATTTATTATTGGTGCAGTACTCACCAGTATTCTTTTGAAGAATGTATTTAGGTATTTTGGACTTTATGTGATGGTTATCCTGCGTAATTATATCATTAGAGATTTGCGTGGCAGCATGTATAGCCGCATTCTTATTTTGCCGCTCTCCTATTTTTCGTCGGAACGAAAGGGCGATTTAATTAGCCGTATGAGTAGTGATATTGCTGATGTAGAGGTTTCTATTATGAGTTCTTTGGAAGCTTTGTTTAGAGAGCCGATGTCGGTTATTTTTTCTGTAATTGCTTTGGTTTGGATCAACCCATACTTAACCGTTTTGGTTTTTGTAACCTTACCCATAGCAGTTGGAATTATTGCCCTTATTGGGAGAATTTTGAAGCGGCAAGGTGCAAAAGGTCAATCCCAAATGGGTAGGCTAATCTCTCTTTTTGAAGAAACTTTAGGTGGTGTAAGAATTATTAAGGCATTTAGTGCACAAGCTTTCTTTGATAGGAAGTTCTTAAAAGAAAATGAGAAATACACTAAGATTAGTATCAAAATTAACCATTTAAACGATGCTAACTCTCCAATTTCAGAAACCTTAAGTGTAAGTATTCTTGCCATTATTTTATGGGTGGGAGGAAAAATGGCATTGGCCAATGATGGCAGCCTTTCTGCCGGTGAATTTATCGGTTTTATTGCTATTTTCTCTCAAATAATTAGTCCAGCAAAACAGTTTTCTGTGGCCTATAATCGCATGCAAAAAGGATTGGCTTCTTTAGCCAGGATTGAAGAGGTGATAGCCAGCGAAGAAATAATTACAGAGGCTCAAACTGCTTTACCTATTTCAGGATTTAAGCATTCGATTGAATTTAAGAATGTTAGTTTTCATTACAATGGCGAGTATGTGTTGCGC
>VEQB01000406.1 GCA_018883485.1 Bacteroidota bacterium | reverse complement strand
GTATTGAATCGCATAGGTGTATCCTGTTTCATCTTCTTGGCGGCTTAGAAGCTTTAACATTTTATTCGAAAGAAAACAACCCGTTGCCATAACTTCTGGAATATGCGTGAACTTCATCCAATTTAACCAAGTTTCATGGATTTCATCCTCAACGTTAATCGTTACATTATATATTATCATGTTAGTTTAATTGGTCGCCGCGCAAAATGCGGTATTGTTTTCTGCAATCGTTTAAGAAAAAACTACCCGGGTATTGTGAAATAAATTGCTCGTAACTTATTAAGGCTGCATCTTTTTGGTTTAGCTGAAATTGTTGAAGCCTAGCCAATTGATATAGTGCATTATCACCTAGTATATCTGAACCATATTCTGAAACTACTTGCTTAAAATAATTAGCCGCCTCGTTAAAGTTTTTTCTTTTAACAGCTATTTCTGCCTTCTTGCAAAGAATATCGTCATTGAGCCCTGTTTTGGGGTAGCTTAATTTTAAGCTGTCTAATAATTGTAAGGCTTTGTCTAGGTTGTTCTGCACTAGGTTTAAATCAGCGCTTGCAAATAATTTTAAAGGTTCAAGCTCAGTGCTGTCAATTGTGTTATCTTGAATAAGTAAACTCAGTTCAAGTGCATTATTGGCTATCAATTGTGTGGTTGCAGTTTTAAGCACATCTAATTGCGCTTTTGCCCAATCAAATTCACCCATATAATAACTTAAGCGGGCATTTCTATATTTCGCTTCTTGTCCAATTGGTTCCTCCAAAAAGTCTTTATCTACTTGGCCAAATACCAACATAGCATCCCAAACTTCACCCTTCAAGATGTATAAATCGCCTAATTCTAATTTAGCTTGAGCTTGCAGGTTTCTATCCACTCTTGGCATTGAGATAAGGCTCTCATAATCTAAAACCGCATCAGCATATTTATTCATATAGAAAGCTCTTAGGTGCGCCAAATTTCTTAAGGTGTTTGCAGTAGCGGCATTTGAGCCAAATTCTTGAAGCAGCGTTACATACTCTTGCTCTATAACTTGTAAATCTATTTGGGGGTAATTGCCACTTAATAGTTTTTTAGAGCGCGACTCTAATTCACTATTTTTTGCATAGGTGTAATAGGGTTTTTCCTTACCCAATAATTGTACTTGTTTGTAAATAGAAATAGCCGCATCCCAGTTTTCGTTGCTGCTTGCTAAGAATCCTAATTCTATTAGCCTGCGGCCATCTTCTTTGTTTTTGCGGTCTAAATTTTTAGCATATAATGAAGCCATTTCGTAATCCGATTTTTGAACATACATCCAAATTGACATTTCCTGAAAAATGGCCTTTTCTGGATACTGCTTACTTTTCTTGTTTAACGCTAATTTGAGCAAATCAAATTCTGAGGAATTACTGAGGGTGTTTTGAAATTGGCCTTGCACTTCTACTTGCATGGTTTCATCTAGGTGAAGGACGTTTAGATATTCGTCAATCATTTCCTTTGTTTTCCCTTTATCTTGATATAGGCCTCCAAGCTCCCCCGAGAAAAGAAGTTCGTTTTTATATTGTTTTCTTGCTTTTAGGTATGTTTCAATGGCCATATCTAATTCTTTGCGCTTTTCAAAAGCTTTAGCTAATTCATAAACCTTGGCTTCAATTGGACTTATATCATTAACTAATTTCTGATAAGTTTGATTGGCTTTTTCGTTTTGGTTTTGGAGTTTGAGTAAATAACCTTCGTCTACTAGGTAATAATAATTGCCTTCAAATTTTCTAATTTGTTTTTTTACCAATTTTTGTGCTGAACCGAAATCATTTAAACCTAGATAGGACTTCAATAAGTTATCGTAGAAGTACATAGACTTTGGATTACCATTGAGTAAGTGTTCGTACTTATCTGCCGATTTTTCGTATTCTTTACTCCCTAAATATTGCGCAGCTAGCTCTTCATCGGCTTTTTGAGCTTGTAGGTTTAGTGAGAAACAAAGGACTACGAAAAAAAATAAATTAAGCTTTTTCCAATTCATATTCTAGTTAACGAAAATAGGTAAAAGCAGGTATTGTAAATAAGCAATGCGTCATTTTGTTAGATTTTTCGTTCTTTGTAGGCAAATAGTAAAAGTGAGCACCATTAAAAAACTAGCAGGTCAAACCGCCGTTTATGGCTTATCCAGTATTGCGGGCAGATTCATTAATTACTTACTAGTTCCTTTGTTTACCAGGGTTTTTACACAGGCAGAATACGGAATTAATGCAGAATTCTATGCTTATATTTCGTTCTTGAATATCTTATTAACGCATGGTATGGAAACGGCATTTTTTCGTTTTGCTCAAGAAAATAATAGCAGAAAAGTTTATGCCCAAGCCTTTATTTCTATTTTTGGTGCTTCAAGTTTTTTCTTTCTTTTGGTTTTGTTAGGGGGCAATTTTATTTCTAATCAAATTGGATATGGATTGCATCCAGAATATTTAACCTACGCTGCAGGTATTTTAATTTTAGATGCATTGGCTGCAATACCTTTTGCCTTATTAAGGG
>VEQB01000405.1 GCA_018883485.1 Bacteroidota bacterium | reverse complement strand
ATATTAAATTGGGCAACCGCTTCTGAAATTAATAACAGCCATTTTGTAATAGAAAGAAGTACTGATGGAATTTTCTTTATGCCAATTGGAAAAATTGAAGGTGTTGGATCTGCTCAAACCTTGCACCAATATAAGTTTATGGATGAAAATGCTTTAGAATTGGGTGCCTCTAAATTGTATTATCGTTTACTTCAGGTTGATATTGATGGTAAAGAATCTATATCTGAAATTATAATTCTTACTGCCGATAATGAACCTTTGGTAGTTAAAAGCATACAGCCTAATCCATTTTCTCAAAATCTATCTATTGTGTTAGATAACATACAAGATTTATCGGTTCAAATACAATTAATGGACATGAGCGGTAAATCTGTATTGCATAAAAATTTAGGATTAGAAAGTGGAAGCCATCTCCTAAACTTGGATGAAGCAGGAAATTTACCAGGTGGGATTTACTTTTTGAGATTAGACTATTTAGGAAAATCTGAAACCTATAAATTAGTGAAGTTGAAAGAATAGGTTTAAAAACGATTGTTAAAAGGAGGCTTACCTATTGTAAGCCTCCTTTTTTATTTTATGGCTTAATTTTTGAATCATTTCACTTCTTATGAATCGATATACCATACTCATTTTATTTTTTCTTGCCTCCTGCGCGGCTCCCACCTATTACCAGAGTCAACAACCAATGCTGGATAAGTTTTATCAAGGGAAATATGAAAAAGCGATTAATCTATTAGACAAAACTACAAGTTTGAGTAAGCCCTACAATGAAAATTTAAGAGATATTGAAAAGGGACGAATATTATTTTTAATGAAAAAATATGAGCAGGCTGCAAAGCAATTAATTTTGGCCGAAACAAGACAAGAAGATTGGAGTACCATACATTATACCGATATTAATGGTTATAGCACTTATCTTCAAGATAAAAGATTTACAAAAGATGGAAGTCCTTTACCGCCCCCACCTGCAAATCACGAAGAAATGATGGATCAAGGGGCAAATGGGGTTAGGGGAAGCTATGGCCAAGTAACCAATTTTTCTTTTAAATCTCCGATGAAAACCAATTATATATGCTATGACTTTGAGCGGCCACTGATAAATTTTTACGTTGGATTATGCGGTGCCATGTTAAAAGATGATAAGCCATTAATTGAAGCAAAAAGACTTCAATTGCTCATGGATCAACTTGATTTAAGAAAATTTCCAGTTCATCCTGGTAATATAAATTATTCAACCAATCCTTTTATTCCAATGGTGATAGGAACTTTTTATGAATATATGGGCGAACCTAGCAATGCCTTAATTTCCTATAAAAAAGCGTTAGAGGCTTATGAAAGTGAGTATTGTTTTTTGAATTACGGGGTTCGTACGCCAAGTTACTTGTTAAATGATATTTTTTATTTAACCCAGAAATTAGGTTTTAATGACCAGTTGGAGCAACTTGAAAAAAAATATCCCAAAATTAAAAATACTAAATCAAGCAAAGAAGATTTTTTATTTTTATTTGTAGAGGAAGGCTATGTTCCTGTAAAAGAGAAATTATTGGGTTTTTATACCTATGGAAATTTGCCCCAAAGTACTCCCCAAAACATACCTGGGGAAATCATGGGCACTTATGTTTCTTCGGTTCAACCAATGCAAGGTAGTTATAATTTAGCGTTGTTTGTAGGAGACCAATTGTGGGAGGGTGCGTTAATTTCCAATCCCCAATATATAATGCTTGAACCTATGAATAAAAGGTTTTTGCATGAATCTGGTTTTTTAATTAATGAGTTGGGTAATGCTAATAAAAGCTCCACTAAGAATCCAAACACGCGCAGTTGGCAAACATTGCCTGGTAAAATTCATTGCTTTAAAATTCCAATCGGTAATAGCAATAAAAATCTGAAGGTTACCTACACAGATAGATTTGGTGCCATTAAAAGTTTAGAAGTAGAGCAACCTTTAGATAGAGGATTGGCAATTAAGTACATGTATTTAGAGTAGCAAGTGATGATTATTGGCAAGTAAAAAATTAGCGGGCTAGCTTTTTTTGGGAGGGTAAAACAAAAGCCCTTTACACTTGTCTTTTATTTAGATTTAGTTTAAATAAATCTGATAAAAATCATATTTTTGCCCTCCTTAATACACAAAACCTATGTCCGAACAAGAAGTAGACATTATAGATCAGGTAGTTAGCCAAGAATACAAATATGGCTTTACTACGAATATTGAAATGGATACCGCCCCGAAAGGGTTAAATGAGGATATTGTTAGGTTCATTTCTGCCAAGAAAAATGAGCCAGAATGGATGTTAGAATATCGTTTAAAGGCTTTTAGACATTGGCAAAAAATGGAAGAGCCTAATTGGCAAAACTTTGAATATCCAAAAATTAACTATCAAGATATTATTTTTTACGCTGCTCCTAAGCAAAAAATTCAATTAGATAGTCTTGATCAAGTTGACCCAGAGTTGCTTAAAACTTTTGAAAAGTTAGGTATTAGTTTACAAGAGCAGAAAAGACT
>VEQB01000051.1 GCA_018883485.1 Bacteroidota bacterium | reverse complement strand
GCTGAGAGACAAGCCTTCGGCTACTCTTACAAACTATCCTGAACTTAACCATCTCCTCTATTCCGGCGGCGGAGAATCTACTTACTCGGAGTATCTTTCGCATTCAAATATTCCAGATTATGTAATCAAAGATTTGCGCGACTGGCTTTCAGCGCATTAGATATCTTTGTAAAATCTTAAGCGTGGCGCTTAAAATGCCTTATTTTTCTATCTTCGCGGTCTGTTTAACTCAGCATTATGGACCAATTTTCGTATATTTCCAATGCAGATGTTTCTGCCTTAGACCAGCTTCATCAGCAATATCTTCAAAACCCAGAGTCGGTAGATTTTGGCTGGAAAAAATTCTTTGAAGGGTTTGATTTTGGCTATCACCAAAAATTTAGCAATGGCAAAGGAACTCCTGTTGTTTCCGAAGATGTATTAAAGGAAATAAATGTACTTAACTTAATTCAAGGTTACAGAACAAGAGGCCATCTGTTTACAGATACCAATCCTGTGCGCGACCGCAGACAATACACCCCAACATTAGCAATAGAAAACTTCGGTTTGAACCAAGCCGACTTAGAAAAAAGCTTTAATGCAGGCACCGAAGTGGGCTTAGGTTCGGCCAAACTAAAAGATATTATTGCGCTCTTAAACCAAACTTACTGCCAAAGTATTGGCGCAGAATTTATGTATGTGCGTGAGCCTAAAAAATTGGCTTGGCTCAAACAGAAAATGGAAAGCTCGCGCAATACACCCAACCTAAGCATAGAACAAAAACGCCATATACTATCTAAGTTGAACCAAGCTAGTGTGTTCGAAAATTTCTTACATACAAAATTTGTAGGTCAGAAACGCTTTAGCTTAGAAGGCCTTGAAACCTTAATACCAGCCCTAGATGCGGTAATAGAATTTGGTGCCGACCTAGGCGTAGAAGAGTTTGTATTGGGTATGGCACACCGCGGCCGATTGAATGTATTAGCAAATATTTTAGGCAAAACCTATGAAGATATCTTTAAAGAATTTGAAGGCAAAGCTGCTGAAGATGAAGGTATTTTTGAAGGTGACGTAAAATATCATTTAGGCTTTAGTGCAGATATAACTACTAGCAACAAGAAAAAGGTTCAGCTAAGTTTAAGCCCTAACCCTTCGCATTTAGAAACTGTAAACCCAGTTGTAAAAGGAATTGCAAAAGCGAAGTTAATCTTTAAACATGCTGGCGATATAGATAAAATTGCTCCAATCTTAATTCATGGCGACGCTTCTGTAGCGGGCCAAGGCGTAGTGTATGAAGTATTGCAAATGGCCGGACTCAAGGCCTATACCGTTGGTGGTTGCATACATATTGTAGCCAATAATCAAATTGGATTTACTACCAATTATTTAGATGCAAGAACTTCTACCTATTGCACAGACGTTGCCAAAACTACTTTGTGTCCGGTGTTCCATGTAAATGCCGACGATGTTGAAGCCGTAGTATTTACCGTTAAAATGGCTATGGAATACCGCCAAGAATTTAACAGCGATGTATTTATAGATTTGTTAGGCTATAGAAAATACGGCCACAACGAAGGAGATGAGCCACGCTTTACACAACCTGTTTTATACAAAGCCATTGGCGCACATCCTAACCCAAGAGAAATTTACAACCAAAAATTATTGGCTACCGGAAGTGTAGAAGCAGCCTTGGCCAAGGAGATGGAAAACGACTTTAGAAAAGTATTGCAAGAGAAATTAGAAAGTGCAAAAACAGCAGAACCTCCTAAACCCAAAAACTTTTTAGAGAACCTGTGGGATGGCTTTAGACCTGCTACACAAGAAGATTTTTTAAGGAAGCCAAATACTGCTGTTAATGAAAAAAGTTTCTTAGCCTTAGCAGATTTATTAACCAATATTCCCAAAGACTTTAAGGCCTTTAGCAAAATAGAGAAGCTATTTAAAGACCGCAAAAACATGATTGCCAACAACAATTATGATTGGGCCATGGGTGAATTAATGGCGTATGCCACTTTAAGTAACGAAGGTTATGATGTGCGAATGACTGGCCAAGACTGCGAGCGCGGAACCTTTAGCCACAGACATGCAATAATTAAACAAGAAGATTCTGAAACCAGCTACTCAATTTTTGAAAACTTAGGCGAGCATAAAAAAGCCAGCGTTACCTTTAATAACTCTTTGTTAAGCGAGTATGCGGTATTGGGTTTCGACTATGGGTATAGCATGGTTAGGCCTAACGACTTGGTAATTTGGGAAGCGCAGTTTGGCGACTTTGCCAATGGAGCACAAATTATTATAGACCAATACATTGCCAGTGCTGCCACAAAATGGAAAACCTTTAGCGGCCTTACGCTGCTACTTCCGCATGGATACGAGGGGCAAGGACCAGAGCACTCTTCTGCGCGCTTAGAACGCTTCTTACAACTATGTGCCAACTGGAATATGCAAGTATGCAATATCACTACTCCGGCCAATTACTTCCATGCCTTAAGACGTCAGGTAAAACACGAAGGCATACGTTTACCGCTAGTGGTAATGTCGCCAAAAAGTTTGCTACGCCACCCAGCATGTGTAAGCCAATTAAAAGATTTTACCAAAGGGCATTTTCAAGAATTGATAGACGATACTTTTGTAGATACCAAAAAGGTGCGCAGGGTATTGATATGCTCTGGCAAGATATATTATGAATTATTAGAGCGCCAGCAAAAAGAGCAAAACAAAGAGATAGCTATAGTACGTTTAGAGCAACTGTATCCAATGCCAGAAACGCAATTGGCCGCCTTATATAAAAAGTATGCCCATGCCGAAATTTGCTGGGTACAAGAAGAGCCAAAGAATATGGGTGCTTGGTTGTACCTTTTGCGTTGGGACCAAAACCTCATTCTTAAGCGCATCTCCCGCGAATCTAGCGCCTCACCCGCAACAGGTTATAGCAAAGTACACGCAAAAGAGCAGCAAGCGATTATTGATAAAGCCTTCGCTTAATTCCTAGCGCTTCACACTTTTTCCTAAGGAAAAAATGCATTGCACCACACTTTTTCGAAGGAATATTGTTTTACCATAGCGGGATTGGTTAAGGCATCCCAAACCTTTTCTGGAGTGACGTTAATAAGCGTGCTGTACTTTGTAATATGTTGTGTTTGCATGATGGTAAATATAAATTATTTCAGGGTATACTTCGTTTTATTTAATTCCCCATTGCTTTTAAACATATTCAATTCAATGCCTTTTTTTAAATCTCTACTTGCTGTGGCAGAAGAGATGTTTTTAAATATATTCATATAGTCTTTTCTATTGAATTCTTTGATTCCCAAATTCGAAAAATACGCTAAACGATCCACATCCTTTAAAATTCTATGGTTGTAATTCAATAAGTGCTCAAGAGATGCTTGAATTACTCCCAACATGTATTCTATAAAAATAGTGGATTTCCCCGATTTATCACTCATGGCAAGTGCTGTATAGTATTTGTCCTGCGTTTGACTAATTAAAGTTTCGAAGGGTAAAAACTCAAAAACAGGATACTCATGCATTAAAATTAAAGTTTGCCATAACCTTCCCATTCTTCCATTTCCATCAAGAAAAGGATGTATAAATTCCATCTCGTAATGGAAAACACAACTTTTAATTAATGTTAACTCTTCTTTGTTTTTTAGATAATGAAATAGGTCTTTCATTAAATAGGGAACATTTTTAAATGGAGGAGCAACGTGCTCTATTTTTGTCCCTTTTACAATCCCAACTCCCTGTTTTCTGTATTTTCCAGCACTTTCATCTAAACCATTCATTAATTCCAAATGTGCCTTCAAAAAGCTTTTTTCGGAATAAAACTTATACCTGTTTAAATTATCATAAACTTTAATTGAATTCAATACTTCCTGTATATCTTTTTTTGGACCAACTACTCTTTCCTTTTCAATTAATGCAGTAATTTGTTCCTCCGTTAAGGTATTTCCCTCAATCTGAAGTGAGGAGTGAATTGTTTTAATCCTATTCTGCTTGCGCAGTTGGGGAGATTGTTTACTAAGGTAATTGGCATTTACTTCACCAATTTGGGAAGAAATTGTACTTATTTGCTTTAAAATCTTTTGTGTAATGTCGTAAGGTGGCGTCATTTGATAGTATCATTTGATAGTATCAAAGATGCTACTTTTCTGTGGCTGTCCAAAATTTGTTTGCCAAAAGCTTGCATTATTAATCTTCTAACCCCACTTCTCTTTTAGGAACTTTATGGTTTCTCCCATAATTACCTTGAGTTGGTCTTGGTTAATGTCGGATAGCCTTTTGATATACAAGCAGGCCTTACCCATTTTAAATTTGCCAAGGTTCTCTAACAAATGAGCATGATCATCGCTTCCGGTATACACATATAAAGAGATGGCAGCTTTGCGTGGCGAAAATCCAACCAAAGGCCAATCTCCTTGTTGTGCGCTCCGATCAGATTTGTAATGGTAGCTACCAAAACCTATCATGGTGCTGCCCCACATTTTAGGTTCAAAACCTGTAAAGTCTTGCATGAGTTTTAATAACTCCATACTGTCTTTCTTCTTTTGCTCGGTATCTACAAAGGCATCTATAAATTCTACAACCGATGCATCTGTTTTCTTTGTTTTTATTTCTGCCATAATATTACAAGCCTAAATAAACTGTTGCTAATTTACAAACCCAAAACTTGCATTAATTTGGCATTGCCTGTTATACTTACTGGAATCTTTTGAGCATTCTTTAGAATAAACGGCAGAATAAAGCCGGTGAAATCAAATACCAGTTAAATCCTTAATTTCGCTGCTCAAATCTAACTATACAATGAAATTATTTGGTGTGTTTGCAGGTATTATGGGCGTAATAGCGTTGGCATTTATTATCTCACTTTTTTTTCCAAGAACCTACAGAATTGAAAGAAGCACTGTAATAAACAGGCCCGTATACGAATCTTATGCGTACATGAACAATATTAACAATTGGGCAGATTGGAGTCCATGGAACAACAGCATAGATAGTTCTATGAAAAGCTTCTACAGTCCTAATACCATTGGCATTGGCGCTACACACTACTTTAGGGGAGATTTGGTTGGCTTAGGAAGGTTTAGAATAAGTTCTGGGGTATTAAATGAAATGATTCATTACGACCTAAGCATAAACGATGGCACAATGCACAGCGAGGCCACTTTTTATTTTAGGAATGTAGGTGGTAAAACACATTTAATGTGGGTAGACTCTGGCGATGTAGGGATGAATCCCATTTACCGTTACATGCTACCTAGCAAAGTTTCTGGTACCGAACAGGCTTTTGAAGAAGGCTTAATGATGATTAAAAGAGCCGCAGAAAGTAAAAAAATGCCTTAGCAATTAGCTTGCCTTATTTCTACGCTCTTCCACCTTACCCACCACAAGTATACTAATTTCGAAGAGCGCATAAAGTGGTAAAGCCATCATAACCATACTAGCAATATCTGGTGAAGGCGTTAATAAACCAGCCAGAATTAAGATAACTACTATAGCATACCTACGAGATTTACGCATGAGCGCGCTACTTAGGATACCAATTTTAGCTAAGAAATAGGCAAGCACTGGCATTTCAAATATGAGTCCGGTAGCAAAAGTTAGCGTAGAGATAAAAGAAACATACGACTCTAAGTTAATCTCGTTACTAACCAACTCACTTACCCTATACGAACCCAAAAAATTAACAGATAATGGCGTTAAAAAGAAGTAACCAAAAAGGATTCCAATAAAAAATAAACCAGAGCTAAAGAAAACAAATCCCCTAGCATACTTTATCTCTTTTAAACTTAAAGCAGGCTTAACAAATGCCCAAAACTGCCATAAAATAAAAGGGAAGGCAACGATAACACCAGCTATAAAAGATATAAAAATGTGTTGGGTAAATTGTCCTGTTATATCAATATTGGAAAGTACGAATCCAATTTCCTTAACGCAGTATTCATCAGAATTTAACAGCCAATAACTAAACTCACACATTCTTTGGTAGGTCCAGAAATCTGGATGAATAGGACCAAATAAAATGGTATCGAATAAGAGGGATTTATTAAAGAATACCACTACTGCACAAACCAAAATAGCAATAGCCGAGCGCACCAAATGTTTTCTTAGCTCATCAATATGATCGAAGAAACCCATTTCTTTCTCTTCTGGCTTGTAGTCGTCTTGGTCTAAAGGCATTGTTTATTTTGGCGCAATATTAGGATAAAATAAAAGGGTGCGCAAATTTAATAAGGCCGCAACGCAAACCTAGATAACCAACTAGCGATACCTACCCTTACAAAAACAGCTTGGTTTGTAATTTAGCCGAATTCTTGAAAAAGTACTTGGGGGAGATTGATTAAGGCAAAATTGAATGCCTGTTCATCTAGATTCTATTTCTAAATTTTAAAACGACTTAACTATTTAGGCAAATTTTTTAGATCAAGCTTATCTTTATCTCTACCTGAGATTTTTTTATTGATTTTTAAATGATGAAGGCTAATAAAATTAATTTCAATACCATTTGATTCAATAATCTTCTTTTCATTCCAGCATTCTTGAAAGTCTAATCCACTTACTCCAGTTAATATATCAATTCTGTTAGGAGGATAACCCAATTGAACCACAAAATTTGTCTTAAGAAAATCAGACTCGTTAATATCTAAAGACCCAAAGCCAAATTCTAGCAATGCTTTTACAATACGTACTGCATTATCCTTATTTGCGCTTACCCAAAAATCTATATCTCCAGTATACCTTGGAAAACCATAAGCACCAACGGCATAACCTCCTACAACTAAATACTTTACATCATGCTTGTTTAAAAGCGTTATAAACTCTTTGAAATCTTGGTCTATTTCCATTAAAAAAAAGGGCTATGTATTGTTGTCTTAATTTTTCAATGGCATTTAATCGCTCAATAGGAGTCTTTGCCACCCAAAATTCTAAGTCGTTCTCTGGTTGGTTTTCTAAATTATATTTGGCAATTACCTTTTCCATTAATTAAATGCAATTTAACAATTTCAAACAACTTTCCTACCATATTAAAATGCATACAAATTAGAAAATACAAAAAATTTCAATATTCAGAAACTAAGATTTCAACTAAATCCCCTAAATCTTTCTAAGCCAAACTATCTGCCAACGAATTTTCATAAATGTTTGCAAAATCTGCTGTGTTGCCAAAATCTGCACCGTTAACCTTAATTCCATTTGCAGTGACTTTACCCAATTTTTCATAGGATAGGTTAAGGCTATGCAATAGGCTTTCTACAGCGGCTAATTGCGCTGGGTTTACACTCACAACTACCCTACCTTGGGCTTCGCCAAACAAGAAAGCATCTAAACGTGAATTGGCAGTTTGGCTCATCTCAAATCCTAAATTACCCACAAATGCAGACTCTAACAAACAAGTCATCAATCCTCCCTCACTTACATCGTGTGCGCTTTGGATCAAACCGCCCCCTATTAATTTTAACACCGCTTGTTGCATGTTGTATTCTTGGTCTAAATCGAACCAAGGCGCTGGAGATTGTGCTACTTTTAAGCAATGTGCCAAGTAATGTGAGCAGCCTAAATCGTTTTTGGTTTGACCCAACATTACAATCACATCGCCTGCTTGCTTAAAATTTAAGGTCATGTGTTTTGACCCTTTTGGCAACAAGCCTACCATGCCAATAGTTGGGGTTGGAAACACTGCATTGTCGTCTGAGCTTTGGTTATAAAAACTCACATTACCACCTGTTACTGGCGTATCAAACTTTTTGCACGCCTCGCCCATGCCTTTAATAGCATACACAAATTGATAATACACCTCTGGATTATATGGGTTACCAAAGTTTAAGCAATTGGTAACGCCTGCAGGCTCTGCACCGCTGCACACCAAGTTTCTGGCAGCCTCGGCCACTGCAATCATTGCACCTTTAAATGGATCGGCATACACAAAGCGGCTGTTGCAATCTACGGTCATGGCAATGCTACGGTTACTACCTTTTACTTTAACCACGGCTGCATCACTTGGGGCATTGGTGGTTTGATTTACCGTTCCCACCATGCTATCGTATTGGTTATACACCCAACGTTTGCTGGCAATATTTGGATGTGCAACCAAAGCTTTGGCAATGGCTGGTGCTGCCTCAAGACTTATATCGGCAATTTGGTTCAAATCGAATTTTTTAATTTCCTCAAAGTAGCGCGGCTCTTTGTATTCTCTGTGGTAAACTGGAGCGCCACCGCCCAATACCAAGCTTTCGCCAGGAATATCCGCACGTAGTTCGCCATCCATAAAATATTGTACGCGACCTGTATCGGTAACCTCGCCAATTACTGCGTAGGTTAAATCCCACTTCTTAAATATTTTTTCTACTTCGGCTTCTTTGCCTTTATGCACTACCACCAACATGCGTTCCTGACTTTCAGAAAGCAATACTTCCCAATCTTTCATGCCCGCTTGGCGCATGGGAACTTTGTCTAACCACACTTTCATGCCAGTGCCACTTTTTGCACTCATTTCGCTGGTAGAGCAGGTAATGCCCGCAGCACCCATATCTTGCATCCCTACAACTGCATCGGTGGTTTCTAGCAATTCTATGGTAGCTTCTAAGATTAATTTCTCCCAGAAAGGGTCGCCTACCTGAACCGATGGAAGGTCTTTGGCCGAATCTTCTGTGATGTCTTTAGAGGCAAAGGCAGCACCATGAATACCGTCTTTACCAGTAGCAGAACCATAAATATAAACTGGATTTCCTACGCCTTCTGCAATGGCAGAAACGGTTTTACCCACTTTTGCAATTCCTACACTCATGGCATTTACCAAAGGATTAATTTGGTAACAATCGTCAAAATATACTTCGCCGCCAACAGTAGGAATACCAAAGGCATTGCCATAATTGCCAATACCTTTTACCACACCCTTTACCAACCATTTGGTGCGCTCGTTTTCTATATTTCCGAAACGTAGAGAATTTAATTGTGCAATGGGGCGCGCGCCCATTGAGAAGATATCACGGTTAATGCCACCAACCCCAGTTGCAGCACCTTGGTAGGGCTCAATGGCACTTGGGTGGTTATGACTTTCGATTTTAAAACAGCAGGCCAATCCATCGCCAATATCAATGAGACCGGCATTTTCTTCACCGGCCTTGGCCAGCATTTTTTCGCCTTCTTTTGGTAACGTTTTGAGCCAAACGATTGAGTTTTTGTAAGAACAATGCTCGCTCCACATTACTGAGTAAACACTCATTTCTGTGAAAGTTGGGGTGCGACCCAAGATTTCTTTGATTTTCTCGAATTCTTCGGGGCGTAATCCTAATTGGGTGGCTTGTTCTAAAGTGGCAAGATTTCCTACGGGTTGCATCTGACTCATGTTTGCTTAAATGAAAGGGCAAATTTGCACTTTTCTATAGGCAACGCCAAAAGTGTGAGGAAAAATAAATGGCAGTTTAAGGTTGTTTCACAAAATTGCTATAGCCAGAGCTTTGAGGCGTGGTAATTTTAAGCAAGTACATGCCTGGGGCTAACCCACTAATATCTATTGAGGAGCCGCTAGACATTTGTTGTTGAAGAACTAAGCTGCCATTGTATTGATACACTTCTACTGCCTCAATAGGCTGATTAGAATGAATATACAATGTTTCCAAAGCGGGATTTGGATAGAGACTAAAGTTGGGTTTGGTGTTGGTTTGATCCAAAACGCTTGAGCCAGGATTGATAAAATCAAAGCGGCGGATAAGTCGAAAAGGTTCTGTCCTTGTTTGGCGATATACCTTAACTTGTGCTACCTTGTTATTGGCATCATACAGCAGAAAATTTGATTGGTATTCATTGTTAAGCGGAAAATCCTGTACAATTGAATCGATTAAACCAGTTTGACTATGGTAAACAACTCTTTGTATGCCTAAATAAGTTAGATTTTGAAACAATACCACTGAATCTGTAGAATGGCTGAATCTATCTAAACTATCATAAAATAGATACCTAACATTACTTAAACTCCTACCAGATAGGTTGTCACTATAGCCATGTAATATTGAAGGCAAACCTGGCTTATAAAAACTTTGAACTTCAAACATACCTGAAAATGTAGTGTTGGCTGGAATATCTCTAATATAAGAAGCCTTTAAACCAAAGATAGTGTCATACTCGTACTCTGTATGGTAACCAGGATTCTGATTTCCAGTTACCCGATAATCATACCTTAGCAGATTTGCCTCATATACCAATGAGTCTTTTCCAGACGCCTCTAGCAGGGTTTGGTCTTTTAGCCTTCTAAAGTTTTGTAATTGAAAGGGCCTACCATTTGCATCATATTCAAACTGTGATTCAAAATAATTATAGCCCGAATTATTAGGAAAAGTGCGGGAGGACTTTATAAACCTACCCTCCTTGGTTTGCCAATCATAAATAGATTGTAAAGTGGCATTCTCATTGGCATCTATGTTATATTCTTGTATTTTTAGCACACCTTGATGAAAGTGGATGGTATCTACTCTAAACTTGCTATCAGGCAAGCGATAAGGCGAAAATAAATTTGGTAGGATTTGTGCTTTTAAAACACCTGGTAAGAAAAGTAGGAGGAGGAAAAGTTTTTTCATGATGTAATGGCTTTTCCACCAAGTCAAAAATTGGCTTAGTTGGGTTGCATTAAAGTCCTTTGGTTCAACCCGAAACTTTAGAAAATTACTAATTCTAAACTCCAAGGGAAAACTACTTATTAAGTTTACTCCTTTTAACTTTCTTCTTTGGATTTTGATTGGTGTTAGAATTGCTAACTTTTTTCGCTTTCAATATGGCTTTAAAAACTGGAGACTTTATAGTCTCAAAGTCAAATCTTTCCTCTAATCTAATTGGATCAGAACCAAATTTACTAAATTTATAAATCCTTGACACCTTGCTATATTCATCATATTCTATAAAATAAGTCACTAGTGTCCCGTTTAAATTAAAAGATTTTCAGTTGATTATATAATTGTTCTTTGATTTCTTGATCATAAGGTTTTTTAAGAAGGTCTTGAATTGATGTTTTATCAAGCAAAGATGCACCTAAAA
>VEQB01000404.1 GCA_018883485.1 Bacteroidota bacterium | reverse complement strand
GGGTATGCTAGTGGGGAGGGAAATATTGCCTTAGCTATTTACAATTATGAGCAAGCTTTGGCTTATTATAAAAAGGTGCCTAGTGTTTATGGGGTGCGGATTGCTTTGTATAATTTGGGGACATTGTTTTTGAAGCAAGGGGTTTTTGAAAGGGCAGATTCTTGTGTAGGGGAAGCGATGGCTATTTCTAGCAAGGAGGATGTTATTGGTGGTTTTTATATGAGCCAGTTACGTGCTGAAGTGAATTTGAAAAGAAGCTTTTATAAGGAGGCTATTCTTTATGGGACTGAGGCACTAGGGTATGCAAAGAAGATGAAGTCGGTTAAAGATTTGATTACCATTGAGAGTACTTTGTATGCTGCTTATAGTGGGAATGGGGATTGGAAAGAGGCAAGTGAGATTGCGAAGGATTTACTGGTATTGAAGGATAGTTTGTACTCTAGCGATATTTCTAAGAATACACAAGAGTTAATGGCGAAGTATGAGGTTGAAAAGAAGGAAAGGGCGATTACTTATTTAGAAAAGGAGAAGGAGATAGCAAACGAGAAGGGGAAGCGGGGAGAGTTGTTAGCGGAGGTTTTAAAGAAGGATAATGCTTTGCAGACTTTGCGTTTGGAAAAGGAGACAAGGGTGAGTGAGGGTTTGAAGGAACAGAATACTTTGCTTGTGAAAACGGCGGAACAGCAGAGGCAACTGAAATGGTTGATATTTTTGTTGTTGTTGGGAGTGATTGTCTTTCTGGGGTATTATTATAGAAATTATAGGATTCAAAAAAGGGATAGGGCGAAGATAGAAGCGCAGGCGGAGACCTTGAATTTTATGATTCAGGAGATGCACCATAGGATTAAGAATAACTTGCAGGTGATTGTATCGATGATTAGGATGCAGGGGAGGAGTTTGGATGATGTAAATGCCCAAGAGGTATTGCAGGATGCAGAAAGTAGGTTACAATCGATATTGATAGTTCATGAGCGCTTGTATAAAGATGAGATGATTTCGCAGATCAAATTGAATGCTTATTTAAGAGAGTTGGTATCTGTGATTTCGCAACAGTACGAGGATTTTGGGAAAGAGTTTGAGGTTGATTTGGTGGATGAGGTGGAGCTTGATTTGCATATAGATAAAGCTATTTTGCTGGGGTTGATGGTGAATGAGTTATTGTTGAACGCCTTTAAGTATGCGGTTGTAGCCAGAGATGGTGCCAAGGTAAGGGTGAGCATAGTTGCCTTGGGAGAAGGAAAGTTTCAGGTAGAAGTTGCAGATAATGGCTTGGGATTGCCTTCTTTGGAGCAATGGGAAAATCCGCAGCGATTGGGTTTGAGGTTGGTTAAGTTATTTGCGAAGCAACTGCGTGGGGATGTTTCTTATAAGAATGATGGTGGGGCTTGTTTTAGATTGGTATTTGGGTTGAAATAAGTGTTAGTTTGGTGAGTTTACTCTTTATAGGAACTGCTACTTAAATAGATTTTTTGCATACAATTGAATTTGGTATACATAGATTTGCCTTTGGTATACAATTAGTAATTATTGGTTTTTAGTTTTAATAAAATTGAAAAAAACTAAACTAATATTAATATGAGAAGAATTTTAATTCTTTGTTTTTTATTTATTCAATTCACAGCAATTGGACAAACACAGCAGGCCTTGAATTTTGATGGTACCAATGATTATGTTATTGTGTCAGATAATAATGCCATTGACTTTGGTACTTCGACTGATTTTACCTTAGAGGCTTGGATAAGGTTAAATGCTTCTAACCCTGATTATGCTGGAATTGTTGTGAAGGGCTCAACTGGTGCTAGTTGGAATGGCTATCAATTGGTTTTAGTGGGTAATAAAATTGCGGCAGAAATAATGGACGGAACTACCCAAGCGGGTGTAACTGATGGACTGCAAGGAATTACCAATTTAAATGATGGTAAGTGGCATCATGTTGCAATGGTAGTGAGTCGTTCTACAACTAATGCTAAGTTGTTTGTGGATGGTGTTCAAGAGGCAAATGTTATAAAGGCTTGTATAGGAAATAATGTAAGTAATGCTGCCAATATGTTTATTGGAGTTGAGAGAACTCCTATACTCTATTTTAATGGAAATATGGATGAGGTAAGGGTTTGGAATACAGCAAGAACGGTGAATGAATTACGGAATAATATGCTTAAAGAAATTAATGGTGCCTCCTCTGGATTAGTTGCATATTATAAATTTAATAGTGCGTCTGGTACAACATTGAGCGATGCTACCACTAATGGGTTAAATGGTACCCTAACCAATTTTGCATTAACTGGTTCTACTTCAAATTGGGTAGCATCTCATGCAGGTTTTACACCTACCATAACTTCCATTTCCTCTAACTCGGGAGTTGTTGGTACATCGGTAACAATTACAGGAACTAATTTTAATCAAGTTGCTGCAAACAATTTGGTTTATTTCGGCTCTATGAAAGCAGGTACGCCTACCTCTGCCTCAACTACAAGTTTAACGGTAACTATTCCTACCGGAGCAACACTTGG
>VEQB01000050.1 GCA_018883485.1 Bacteroidota bacterium | reverse complement strand
AGCCAGAGCTTAGCACAGCAACCTGTCCTTCAAGCATTTCATTGAGGTAGGTAATGGAGACTTCTTTATTATTATGAAAACTCATCAAATTATAAGAATGATACATATTATCATCACGCTTATTTGCATTGATGGTATGTTCAGTAAACTCAATACTCAATTTAATAAATGCCTTTAATCTTCGGTAAGAAATAGTTCTTTTCTCTCCCCAAAAGGTTTGCTTGTAAATAAGACTTCTATACTCACTTCCTGCTTCTCCTAAGCTATCAATTATAAGCTTTCGTTGTTCGTTGTTAATCGCACTTTTTAACAAAGGAGCGTTCTCTTCCAATGTAGAATTAATCTTTTTAAAGAAAATAATCAATTCATTGGATAGCGCTACACGCTCCTCACTTGTTTGCTCAACTAACTTTTCAAAAAACACTAAGAACCTTCTAAGGTAGCAGAGTGTTACTACCGATACACCATTTCCAACAAGTGCGTTATTGGCATCATTCCACTCTGGCCTTTGTGTATTCATCCAAATACCACCACCAGGTATAAAATTGGAGAGTTTAGATAAAATACTTGCAAGAATCTTTTCTATAAAATTTACATTATATATTTTATCATTTTGAGCCAACAAAAGAGTCGCATCTGAGCCCAATTCTTCTCTATTTTTTCTAATCTTATGGTCCAACTTCTCATCAAACTCAATGGTGTCTTTTGCATTTTTTACAATCTCTTGGTACTTCTTTATTTTATATGGAACATTTGCATAAACAAAAAGCTCATCACTAAATTGACTGCTTAATTGGCCTGGGAAATATTTCTCATTAATCTCCAATAATTTAAGCAAATAAATGATCTGATGATCTCCCCAATAGCCAATGTATGACCAAGGATTATCAGGCCCTACTGTTTCCCAGTCAAAACCACCTTTAGTTAAACGATAGGGATTATATCCTTCAAAAGTTGTAGCATTTAAAAACTTATGAATCATGCTTTTGGTAAAAGAAGGGAATGAAATTGACAAGGCCTCCCAATTCTGAAAAATATCTCGCCAGTTTCCTTCGTAATCTAAGATTTTTGAATGGTCTACTGCGCTCCTAGTATTGATAGAAAACTTATTCCAAGGTCTACTTGGATCACCGTGTCTTCTGCTAAACTTTAAAGGAAGGTATTCAATGCAAAGTCTCTTAAAATCTTTATCCTTAGTTTGAGTATATATTTTCTCCAACTCAAAAACAGTGAATGTTTCCTGCAAGCCTTCTAATAACTCTTTGTGATTCTCATAAACTGCCTTGTTTGCCGCACCGATAGATTTAATCAAATCCCATTTTTCAATTTGATAATTAAAATCAAAGATACCTCCTCGCATGATATTGAAGAGGGTATTAGAAAAATGCCTTGTATCTCTATAAACATCGTTAGATAATTGAATGCCGTCAGAAGATGCATTCAACTCCATAAGGCGTTTTGTGCCAAGCTCAATGTCGTCTGTTAATTGCTTTTCAAGATTTGGGTTACTTTTAATTTCATTAATTAGGTTTACCACATTGGCCTGAGTTTGATTTACATCTGCTACTATAAGCCATTGCTTTTTGCTACCTGATGCTAGGGTAATTTTATCGCTGATGAAATAAGCTCCTCGCTCTGCCTTTACATCTAATTCTTGTGTTAAAGGAAATCCTTTTCTAAACGCATTGAGTTGTAAGGATGAAATCAAGTACAATGGATTTTCAAATCCAAGTGACCAAGCTACATTCGCCATAAGCGCTTCACTTGGTTCAGCCTTATCTACTATAATAGCACTCAAGGCAAATATGCCCAAACCAGAGCTTGGGTCTAGTTCGTTGCGCTTATAGGCATCAACAAGAATACTGGTTGAGTTTTGCAAGTCGCTACCTACGCCATCTGGCATAATGTTTTGTATCCCATCCAAGATATTTATGGTTAGGTCTTTGTTACCATCGTTTATCAAGGAAGATTTACGCACAAAACCATAAATGTTACTTGAGTTCCATTCGTACCTAAATGTTAGTTCAAAGTTGTGATTAATCTCCTCGAAAATAATTTTATTCCCAATAGCATTTTTATAAAGATTACGAGTAGTCTTAAACAAGATAGTATTGCGATCAGAAAATGGCTCCCATATAAATGTTTCATCCTTTTGAATGATTTGGAATACCGACTTAGAACCAGTATTATCGTAAGACTCTGTAATTTTATCTGCAGTATAATAAGGGAACAGCGCGTGTTCAGCATTTTTACGACCAGCAGAAAGGCCTCCATTACTCGATATAAACATCCAATGGTGTGAGTCACTTACAATACTCATAAAAAACGGACGCATGGCATCATGATTGGAAATACAAAAGAAGTTTTCGCCTTCTATTTTCAGTCTCTTTATTCCTACTAAAGATTCTTCTATAACTTGTTTTTGAACTGACATTATGCTTATCTATTCCTGATTATTTTTTAAAACAAATGCTATTAATTAAATTCTTATTTCTCTTTATAAGCCCTTACATAATCAATAGTCATAGAACCTGGAAATGGTGTATTATCATTAGGCGGGCCAACAAAGTTTCCACCAACAGCAATATTCATTATGATAAAAAATGGTTGATTAAATACCCACTCACCTTTTACTTCGCTTGGCGTAATTCTTTTGTATAAATAATTATTTACAAAAAAATCAATTTTACTTTCATTCCATTCCACCGCATAGATATTAAAGTCATTATCAAATCTATCATTAGCAAGGGTAAAAGAACCGGAAATTGCATCTCCACCTGAATAACCAGGACCATGAATAGTACCATAAGTGATATTAGAGAATTTACCCTTTTGCTCCATAATATCAATCTCTCCGCATTGCGGCCAGCTAACGGTGGTGATGTTATTTCCCAACATCCAAAATGCTGGCCACATGCCATGGCCTGTTGGCGTTTTTATGCGAGCCTCTATTTTGCCAAATTGATGGGTAAATAAGCCTTGCGTTTTTACGCGAGCTGAGGTGTAACTTCCATTGCTGTTTTTTAGGGCAGTGATTACAAGATTACCCTTCCCATCTAAAGATACATTTTTAGGATTATTTGTATAACTTTGAAGCTCGTTATTTCCCCAACCGCTTTGGCCAGTGCCTAAATCATATGTCCATTTTTCGGCATTTGGTAAAGTAGCAGAATCGCCTTCAAACTCATCACTCCAAACCAATTCAAAGTTTCGTTCTGGCAGCTTCTGTATGGGTTCAACCTTACAATTTGCTACAACAACGGCTATGAGTGCCATTAGTATTATATTATTTGAATGTTTCATTAACTTCATCTTTAAATTGGTTATTACTTGTAGAAATAAATATTGTCTAGAATAAAATTAGGACCACCTGTGATAATAATAGCGCCCAAATTATTTTTTTGACTTGCAATAGCCCCAGTAAGTGGAATATCAAAAGACTTCCAAACACCCGTTTGAAATCCTGATAAATTTGTTCTTAAATCTTTATCATCTCCCATTGGATTACCTGTATTCACATCTGTTTCAATGGTTTTGTTAGCACCTATATCTCTAATTTGAATTCCAATAGTAGTAGCAGCATTTTCAACGTAAGCATCAATGTGCAAAAAGCCCATGGTTGATGCATCCACCGGGTTTTCGGTGAACATAATACCTGTATAATTATTGTTGCTATATTGTGCTACTTTTCCAGTGCTTGTATTTAATATTTCAGTAATAGTGGTTGAGCCTCCAAAATTAGGCGTGAAATTACTTTCAGTTGCATTTGCGTAAGCATCGCTAAACAGTGATTTTACATCACCTGCAGGTCTAGTTGGTATTGGTGAACCCACCAAATCTCCTTTACACTCAATTGTGAGTTTTCCTTTAGCAGCAATACCATTTACACTTGCCGTAATTTCTGTAGTTCCAATTGCTAGCGCTGTTACCACCCCTTTATCATCAACAGTTGCAACTGTTGGATTAGAGCTGTTAAATTTATAGTATGCTGCCGTGGAAATCACCTTAACATCCTGGCCGTTTACTAGATTATAAGTATGGTACAGCCCAGTTACAGGTATCGAAGAACCAATAAATGTTTTAACGGAACTATTTTGCCCATTTACAATGTTTGAAGTAGGTTTGCCAACTGTACCCAATTTTTCAAATTTTACTTCATCAAACCAAAGGGTGTATCCATAACCAATTGTTGCTTGAGGGCCTGCGGCAAACCAAAAAACACCTCTCTCGTTCACAAGTTTAGAGGGGTCAGGGATTGGAATAATTACTTTAGACCAATTGGTTCCAACATTCACATTTTGTATAGTAACCTGGTACTTGTCGCCAAGATAGTCTATACCATATCCTACATCACCAAGTGTAGTGCCGATAGATCCTTTAACGTAAAAAGTGAGGGCATCAAAACCGGTAAGGTTTCTGCCTGCACCATCAATTCTAAAAATAGCCCCAGCGTACGTTCCTGTTGGATCTGTAAAATTAGGTACATCTATTCTGATAGATGCATTGCTTTGGTAACCTTCCTTGATATCCACTGAAAACACATCTGGTTTTGCACCAGCAAATGGAAAATAAAAATTGGAACCTAAACCTATAAAGTTATCGGTAAAAATTTCGGCAGTGTTCGAAAATGTGGGTAAGACGCCTTCGTCAGACAGCTCTCTTTTACATCCCCATTGAAGAATCACAAAGGCAAATAAGAGGATAATGAGTCTGATATTTTTGCTTAAACTTTTCATATTATGATTATTTAATAAGTTTTGAATTGTATTAATTATTGATATTAATCTGAACGTAGGTTCTTATCTCCCACTCATTTCCGTTAGGGAATCCGATTGCATTGGGATCTGGAACAACTTGTCCTGAATTGTCAACTTTAGTAGTAGGTGAATACCTATTAGAATATTTGTCAAGCGTACGGTAAGTTGCTCGGAATCCAATTTTGGTGCCAGGCAACATAAACCAATCTGGTTTGCCAATTTCGAGTGACCAATCGCCTATAAGTTGGAGCGGGAATGTTTGGTTAAAATCTCTATGGTAATCAAAAGGACCCCAATCATCAATTTTTGCAATTGTCATTAATTTCATTCTTTTATAAATGGTTCTAATGTCAATTCCATATCTATTAATGGTTCTAGCGTCACTTCCATTAGCCTGACCATTTCCAAAATAAATATTACCAATAATACCAAACTGAGGATTAATTTTTGAAACCACCCTAGTGTTAGCTTCCCATAGGTCTTGCGCTGGTGCAGAACCTGGGAAAACAAAAGTTGTACGGCCATTTCCGAGGATACCAATAGCAGCGTCTTGCACTGTTGGAAGGTGGCGATAAACAAAACCTGCGCTCATGGCAAATTTGGCATCTTCCATCCTATCATTGTCCCATTCATACATCCACGTAGCAGGTGTTGGGTCAAATGTAAGTAAAAGCTCTCCTGCTACTGTTTCTCTGTTACCTCTCACAGAAAATGGATCATCCAATATATTTCTTGGACGTGCTGGAGCTGGATAGTTGGGACCTATAGGACCTGCTAAGGGTTTTTGATATAAGAAATTTGGAGCAATTTGAAATTTACCAATGTTGTAGGTAAATCCTGTGAGAGCATTGTACATATTTCCACTTCCTATATCCTTCAATACCCATCCTGTAAAAGTTTTTGTTTGATCTACGCCTCCATTGGCCACAAGTCCCATATAAGATGCTAGGCCATACCACCTGATGGCTCCTGTGGAGTATGTTAGTTTTGCTTTGCCACCAAAATTATCGGTACTTTGAATTTTATCTACGTACACCACGTTGTTTTCCTCTAATTGGAAAGTTCTTCCGTTTAGCGGTTGGCCGCCCCAAATTCCCCCTATATCAAACGTGAGTTTTTCCATTTTTTTGCCAATGGCCAATGTTAATCTTCTGGTTTTAGGAACAGGCACCGCAAACGAACTTTGTAAATTGGTTCGCTGAACAATATCCTCATGGAAAATACCTGTTACATCCAAACCAGCCATTTTTTTACTGTATTTTGCAAGGAAGGCAGGGTTGGCTCCCCACCATAATTCTGGACCAAAAGCAAATTTTAATCCTTTCAATTTTTTCTTTGCTTCCAATTCAAAACCGGCAGGTGCATTGCCATTATATATGTCGATGTTTGGACCGTAATTCGCCTCAGGATAAAGCCCAAAAAAATCTCCTTCATACCCCCAATGATAATGGCCTGTTCTATAAAAACCTGTTAACTTAAACTCTTTAGCATCCCAAACATAATCTGCTCGGTATAGTTGTATTCTATTATTGTCGTTAATAACTTGGGTTCCGGTTGGTGTAGTTACGGTAACGGGTCTTCCTCTATTTTCATAAAATATTTCATCAATAGGTTTTGTAGCAACATTGCCCAAAATATTAAACTGAACATTGGCTTTCATGCCTGGAGCAGGGCGAGCAGTTACACCAATATTAAAAGATTGCATATGATCAAATCCTAGTGCATTGGGGTAGGTAGTGGTGTTTGTTGGGCTTGCAGTTGCAGGGGTAGATATAAGGCTTCCTCCTGTATAGTAAGTATTAAAATTAGCTTGCAAATTACTCAAATACAATTTACCTCTATCTTTAGATTCCAATACCGCTTTATCACCTCTTGCTCTCAAGGAAGCATCTGCAGCAGAAATACTGCTGAATGAAGCACTCATAGAAGCGGGAGTTCCGGCATATGGATTAAACTTATGGACATTTTGCAAGGCATAATATGCAGCACGTGGATAGAGATCATAGTTGCCACGCTCGTTAGTTTGACCTTTGGCACAAATTCCAAACCACTCCTCATTCATATTGTTCTCACCTTTGGCAAAATCATTGCTGTAACCTCCATTGGACCATGATGCAGTTACATCATGCTCGTCTAAGTTTGTGGTTTGACCCGTTTTCCACCAGCCATCACTAAATTGAAAAGTAAATCCGCCTAAACTATTTCCATTATTACCCATTCCGTCTGCATTCTCATAAATTCCCTTCCAATTGCTAACCAACACCTTTGCTTGGTATTCTTGATCCTCTTGATTTGCTAAAGTATTATAGGCATCTGCACCAAATTCGGTTAACACAACTGGCTTGTCTAATTCTTTCTTTACACGGTCAAACATATCGGTAAATGTTGCGCCACGATATACGTTTATACCAAGAATATCTACATCCTTACATTCCTTTGCTATGATTTCAGCAAACAATAAATCTCCATTACAGATTGCTATTGGATGATTGTTATCTATTAGTTTTAGTTCTTTTGCAGCTTCATTAAAAAGTCGGTACAAATAGTAGGCATCTTTTGTAGAATTACGGTCGGCTAGGGGAATATTCTCCGTTTCGGCACCTCTCCAAAAAAGGCCGTAATTGTTCTCATTCCCTAGCAAAAAAAGCAAGACCCCAGGCGTTTCTTTATATTCGGCCGCCATCTCTTTGGTTTCCTTTAGTAAAATTTCCCGCACTTTTGGATTCGAATAAACCGTATTGGCTTCCCATTTACCGTCAATGGTTAAGCCATAGCGGCCAAAAGAATGATTGAGCATGGTATAAATACCATATCTCTCATAAATGTATTTTATCCACTTAGCTGGAACGCCAGTATATTGTCTAATTACATTCACCCCCATGTTTTTGAGTAGAGACATTTCATTATCCAATGCTGCAATAATTACATCATCCGATTGTTTCCATAAACTATAATTATAGTTTGTACCAATTGGAAAATAATCCCAATTCATCCCATTGATGAATGTTACTTTTCCATTTACAGAAAGTTTAAAGCCGCTGCTAGACTTCGTAATAAGTACTTTATCACTTTGTGCAAATGTTAGCGCAGGTATAAGAAATAATAGGCACTGGAGTAGGAGTTTTTTCATATTGTATCTATTTTATTTTTTTATAAACTTTGTTTTTTTATTGGTTCAAGGCAGATTAGTAAACAGTTGTTTTTTAAAATTTTTTTAAAGCTAATTTTTATTATGGTTAAATTTACCATAACCAAGGTAACAAAAAATTGATTTACAATGCAATTTTTTACTTTTTTTAAAAAAAGTTACAAAAAAAGCCACATTATCCAAAGCTTATTGAATAATGTGGCTGTGATAAATTGTTTAATTCAGAATGCTAAGACTTTTGCTTAGGAATTCGCTTAGCCTCTTTAAGGGCTTTGTTTAATAACCATTCAATTTGCCCATGCGTGCTGCGAAACTCATCAGCAGCCCATTTTTCAATGGCCTCCATCATTTCTTTTTGGAGTCGCAAGGCAAAAGGTTTTTTTTCTTTCTCAGACATGCAAAATCTATTGATGTAAAGTGCCGGTATTTATAACTGGATTGGCAGCTTTATCAGAGCACAACACCACCATTAAATTACTCACCATGGCAGCCTTTTTATCATCGTCCAATTCTATAATTTTCTTATTAGAAAGAGAATTTAATGCTAATTCTACCATGCCCACAGCACCTTCTACAATTTTTGTTCTAGCTGCAACAATAGCTGTAGCTTGCTGGCGTTGCAGCATAGCACCTGCTATTTCTTGCGCATAAGCTAAATTGCTAATACGTGCCTCCATTACTTCAATTCCAGCAATGGCAAGTCGCTCGGTAAGTTCTTTCATTAATTCTTCATGTACTTCGTTGTTTCCAGAACGCAAAGAAATTTCCTCTTGGGCATCGTCAAAATTATCATATGGATAGGTGCCTGCTAATTTGCGAATGGCAGCTTCGCTCTGAATCTTAACAAAACTCTCGTAGTCATTTACTTCAAAGGCGGCCTTAAAGGCATCTGAAACACGCCAAACCAATACGATACCTATCATAATTGGGTTTCCTAATTTATCATTCACTTTGATAGGCTGCGAATCTAAATTACGCGCTCTCAAAGAAATCTTGGTTTTTGTCATAAATGGATTTACCCAGAAAAAACCATTTTCTCTAGATGTGCCTTTGTACTCACCAAAGAAAACCATGTTGGTGGCTTCATTAGGGTTATTGATAAAGAACCCTGCCGTTAAGGTTAAAGATATTGTTAAAACAATTGCAGGAATAACATAAACATGCTGTGTAATTCCATAAACAGAGGCAGACATGGCTAATAAAAGGAGCATTAATGTAATCAGTCCTTTTGATGCAGTCAATTCATTTTCTTTTTTCATATGATATCAATTTGATATCACAAAGGTATCAAAAACATTTGAACCGTTAAGCAAATTACACCAATGGTAATAAAAAGAAATTATAGGTAGTAAGGTGACAACTAAGATTTTCTTTCCTCTAAAGTTCCATCGGCATGTTTTGCAAATCTCCCTTTACTTTTTGGATGCACCATATCTAGCCTTGCCCATGGCCAACCGCCAAATTGAGTCTGGTGGTAATCGTTAAATGCTTGTTGTATCTCTTCTTTGGTATTCATAACAAAAGGGCCATACTGAATAACAGTTTCTCCAATGGGCTTTCCTTGCAAGAGTAAAATACTAGCAGCTCCTTTGCTTGCGGTGAGGGTAATTTCCATTTCGGACTTTACTTCTATGGCTCTGTATGAACCTACAGCTTTATCTTCTACAAATAACTCGCTACCCTCGTAAAAGTACAAAGTACGGTTAATGCCTTTGCCTGCTGCAGGCAGTTGGAAGCTGGCGCCTTCTTCCAACTTAAAATTCCAAATTGCTACTTCATGAGAAGGATCTGCCGCCCAAGAGTTTGGTGGTGGCTTTAAGCCTTTGTGCTGCCTAAAATCTCCAGCAATTACTTCTACTTTAGTTTGTTTACCCGTTTTATCTTTCAACAAAACATTTGGAATCTTCTCCGACCAAAACATGGTAAAGTGAGGTTCAACCATTTTATTTTTGGCGGGTAGGTTCAGCCAGATTTGAAAAAGCTCTAAGGGGTTTTCTTTTTCTTGACTTAATAAGGGAAACATTTCTGAATGTTGCACCCCTTTCCCTGCGGTCATCCATTGCACATCTCCATTACCATAGCGGCCTGCTGCACCCAAACTATCGGCATGATCTACCATCCCATTTCTAACTACAGTTACTGTTTCAAAACCCCTATGTGGGTGCCCCGGAAAACCTGGCACTTGGCGTCCATGATACATTCTAAAGCCGTCTTTAATAATAAAATCATCGCCAAGACTTCTACCATTTAGCGAAGTAGCTGGCCCCATGGCTGCATTACCCTTAGGAAATTGATCTTCATGGTGCACACAAAACAAAAAAGGATCGGCAGTTTCCCATTGGAAACCCATAGGTTTTATTTGAATAATTGGATTCATTTTGTCCATTGTTTTTTTTATTGAGGAGGCGACATTTTCTAATGGAGCGGCAAAGGCAGCGCTAATTCCCAAAGATAGTCGGCTAAGAAAACTTCGTCTAGGTAATGTCATAAATTAAAACATATTTCAATTAAAACGAATCTAAAGGAAAAAAGTTCGATATAGTGATATTTACCATAATTAGACAAGTTATTGAGGTTTAATACCTAAATTCGCTCCAAATTGAAGCATAATGAACAGACAGATAACAATCAAAACAAAAAAACTATTATTCTTAAGCTTCATGCTAGTAATGGGTATTTACCAATTAGGGGCGCAAGCCTTATCAGGCACATATTCGATTCCAGGAAGTTATGCTAGCATTGAAGCTGCGGTTGCCGCCTTAAATACCAATGGTATAAGCGGTGCCGTTACCTTTAATATTGGAGCGGGTGCAGCCTATTCAGAAACCCCTACCACAACCATTGTATTGGGTAGTGCTAACCTAAATGCAACTACTTCAATTACTAATACCATTACCTTCCAACGTGCGGCCACAGCCACAGCAAATCCCGTGATTATAGCTTATGCAGGAACTAAACTAGCAAGCTCAACCGATTCTATTGATGGAATATTTGCCATAGTTGGAACCGACTTTGTTACTATTAATGGCATTGATTTATTAGATCCGGCAACGAACACAACGGCAACCACCTGCATGGAATATGGTTATGGGTTATATAAATTAAACGCAAATGATGGTGCAAATAACAATACTATTCAAAATTGTGTTATTACCTTAAATAGAGTAAATTCAACCAATGGGGTTGGTGCGAGATTAAATATTGCAGGCTCAACTGGTATAGACT
>VEQB01000403.1 GCA_018883485.1 Bacteroidota bacterium | reverse complement strand
GTAATGACCCTCATTCATTTTCAAAGAGCTGGCCATAGACCCTTTGCTTTAGTGGATGGAGCTACAGGTATGGTGGGTGACCCATCTGGAAAATCTGCCGAAAGAAATTTATTGTCGGAGGATATTTTAACCCATAATGTAAATTGCCTGAAACAACAATTGGCTAAGTTTTTAGATTTTAACGACCCTTCAAAAGGGGCTGTTATGGTTAATAATTTTGATTGGTTTAAAAACATAAATTTCTTAGATTTTATTAGAGATATAGGCAAGCATATAACTGTAAATTATATGATGTCTAAAGACTCTGTACGCATGCGTTTAGAGGGCGAGACGGGCATGAGCTTTACAGAGTTTACTTATCAATTGGTGCAGGGTTACGATTTTTACTATCTCTGGAAAAACCATCAATGCTTGGTGCAAATGGGTGGCTCTGACCAATGGGGAAATATTGTAACGGGTACAGAGCTAATTCGCAGAAAAGGGCAAGGTGGGGCATTTGCTTTAACAACCAACCTCATTAAAAAAAGTGATGGTACTAAGTTTGGCAAAACAGAAAGTGGCGCAGTTTGGCTCGACCCGAAAAAGACCTCGCCTTATAAGTTTTACCAATTCTGGTTAAACGCCAGCGATGAAGATGCCGCAAATTGGATACGCATTTTTACTTTATTAAGTAAAGAGGAGATTGAAAGTTTAGAAGCGGAGCATGCACTAGCACCGCATACACGGGTGTTGCAAAAAGCCTTAGCAAAAGACATTACCATTAGGGTACATAACGAAGCAGATTTTGAGCAGGCCGTTGAAGCATCGGCAATATTGTTTGGCCAAGGAACTGCAGAGGCATTGGCTAATCTAGAAGAAGCTACCTTTTTAGATATTTTTGAGGGCGTGCCTCATTATACTGTTGCTCTCAATGATTTTAAAACCAGTCTTTCTGTGATTGAATTGCTTGCAGAAAAAACGCAAATATTTCCAAGTAAGGGCGAAGCCAGAAAAATGTTGCAAGGTGGTGGCGTAAGTATTAACAAACAAAAAGTGGAAGAGGTAGAACTTCAGGTAAATGCTAATTCTTTAATTAATGGAAAGTATTTATTGGTTCAAAAAGGAAAGAAAAACTATTTTTTAATTATTACTGCATGAAAACTATAGGACCTAAAGATTTGCCTTTGGCAGACTTTCACAATACATTATTAACGGCCATTGCGCCACGACCTATTTGCTTTGCCAGCACTATAGACCAAGATGGCAAACCTAATTTAAGTCCGTTTAGTTTCTTTAATATTTTTGGTTCGAACCCAACCCGATTTATAGTTTCGCCGGCACGTAGGGTAAGAGATAATACTATTAAACATACTTTAGAGAATGCCATAGCTACCAAAGAAATGGTAATAAATGTGGTTAACTACAACATGGTTCAGCAAATGAGTTTGGCCAGTTGCGAATACCCCAAAGGTGTAAACGAATTTGAAAAAGCAGGCTTTACCATGTTGGCTTCTAAAATGGTTAAACCGTTTAGGGTGAAGGAAAGTCCGGTACAAATAGAATGTAAAATTGTAGACATACAAGAAACGGGCAAAGAAGGAGGCGCAGGTAATTTAATTATGGCAGAAATGCTTTGCATGCATATTGATCCAAGTGTGTTAACAGCAGATGGTAAAATAGACCAGCACCGTATAGATTTAGTTGGGCGATTGGGCAGCGATTGGTATGTGCGTGCATCTGGCAATGCCTTATTTGAAGTTCCGAAGCCAGCAAGAAACCTCGGGATTGGATTTGATAAGCTTCCAGAGGCTATTAAAAATAGCAAGTTCTTAACTGGAAATGATTTAGGCATGCTTGCCAATATAGAGCAATTGCCAGATGCAGATAGTATTGCCATTTTTGGACGCATGAACAAAGAGCTGATTGCCTTGTTGCAGCAAGATTTAGCTAGTGCAGAAAAACAAGAGGGACTTCATCGCTTGGCACATCAACTGCTTTTAGAATGCAAAGTAATTGAGGCCTGGAAAGTTTTATTGAGTGTGTAGTGTCTAAAAATAGTGTCCTATTTGGGGCTATTAATTCCATTAAACTATACACAAACCAATTTTAAGTATTGAACCGAGGTTCAAACAACTTTTTTAATCACTGATTAATAATACTTTATTAAAACATTAAATTTTCATTTAAAGTTTTGGCAAAGTTTTGGATACTTACCAAGTATTGTTTTTCATTTTACTTGGATACAAAAAAACCCGATTGAGTAGCTATCAATCGGGTTTCTTTTTTTATTCTAGTTTGTAAATTCTATTTACCTAATTTATCTGGGTCGTAGCCGCGCTTGCGGGCCATATCTTCTAGCTTTTGTTGAAACTTACTTTTGGTAACAGGTTTCTTTTTATTTTCTTGAATTTGGGCATGCAAAGCTTTTTCATCTACAAACAATCTAATGAGTAATTGCTGACCAATGGTAAACAAGTTAGACAAGAAATAATAGTAGGTTAAACCAGAGGCATAGTTATTAAAGAAGCCTAGGAAAGCAATTGGCATGATATAGCTA
>VEQB01000049.1 GCA_018883485.1 Bacteroidota bacterium | reverse complement strand
GAAGTCCCGTGAAAGGGGGCGACAAGGTTTCGACGAGGGCAAAGAAACCCCAGATGCGTGTCGAGCTCGCCTGAAGCTCGTAAATTCAGAAGGCAAAAGCACAAAAGCCACTATAAAATAGCCAATAAAGTAACCCAGCACCACCTGAAAATAGCTAAAACCTGCTGCTTCTACCGTACCTGGAACAGAAATAAAAGTTACCCCAGAAAGAGATGTGCCAATCATTCCAAAGGCTACCAAAGCCCAATGGCTGCTTTTATTGCCTATAAAAAAAGTTTGATTGTTGGAGTTCTTAGAGGTGTAATAAGCAACCAACAACAAAACCAAAAAATAAACGATGATTATCCCTAGCAATAATGCTGCATTCATAACTATTTTAATAAAAATGTTTACGGTCTGTTTTGTTCCAGATTTTAATCAAAATAAAGCCAAATAGCATGCCGCCTAAATGGGCAAAATGAGCAACATTATCTCCTGGATTATTATTGAGCCCTTGAAACAATTCAAATGCTCCGAAAAGCATAACAAAATATTTAGCTTTAATTGGAAACGGTAAAAAAAGTAACATGAGCATGGTGTTTGGAAACAGCATTCCAAAGCCTAACAAGAGTCCAAAAACAGCGCCACTTGCCCCAACCACAGGAACGTTCATGCGTTTTACTACCATAAAATCTGAAATCTCTTTTGCCCCCACAATAAATTCTGGATTGGCCAAATCCTTCTGCCACTCTATTAAGAAATCTGCAACGCGAGAATCATTTGCTAAAAAGGGATCGTGTTGTACCAATTTCATAAACCCGTCGTAAGTGGGTTCAATTTGAAAGCTATGCACCATGCTTTTAACTTGATACACATCGTAAGCATTTACCCCAACATGCAAGGCTGCTGCACCAAAAGCGGTAACAAAGTAAAAAATAAAAAATCTCTTTGGACCCCAATAGTTTTCTAATTGGCTACCAAACATCCACAAACTAAACATGTTTGTAAACAGGTGCATCAAACTACCATGCATAAATACATGGGTTATGAGCTGGTAGGGTTTAAAGAATTTCGATTCGGGATAATACAATCCTAAGTGCTGATTCATATCAAAAATACCCCTATCTAGCAAGACCAAATTAGCCAAAAAACATAGGCCATTAATGATCAATAAATTTTTAACAACAGGAGGAAAAAGGGAGGGTCGGATTTGTTGAAACATACCTTCGCAAGGTAAATATTTTTAGGAATTGCCAAACCTAGAACATCCGCAATATTTCTTCTAAGGTTAGTTTACTAATACATGCTTTGCCATCTGGCGCATATTGTGGCTCTTTACATGCAAACAATTCATCTACCAAACGGTTCATTTCTTCTGCTTGCAGTTTGGTGCCCAATTTAATGGCAGCACGTTTGGCAAGTGTTCTAGCCACATGTTTATGCTTACTTAACTCTGGAGTTAGCGTATTTCTGTAGGTTTCTATAATTTCAGAAATTAATTTGGTCTCATCTTCCAAATGCAGTTCTGCAGGAAGCCCATTAATAACAAAATCGTTTTTACCAAAGGTATTAATCGTAAAGCCTAAAGCAGCCATTTCTGGCAAAATTTCATTTAGTACAGCCTCATCCGAATTGTTTAAATGAAGCACCCTTGGAAACAACAATTGCTGACTTGCCAATGGCGCTTTTTCTAAAGCTTCTAAATACTTTTCATACAGAATTCTTTCGTGGGCTGCCTGCTGCTGAACAAGCATAAGGCCGCTTTTAATTGGCGTAACAATAAATTGATTGTTAAGCTGAAAAAACACTCGGGTATCGGAAATATCTTCATTTACAGGCAATTTTATTTGCTGTGCTCTTTGCTCTTCCGAGTTTCCCTGAAACAGTACATCCCAATTAGATTGACTCTTATTTCTTTGCTGTTGGTATTGGTCTTTAAAGCCACCCCATTCTGTTTTTCCACTTCGGTTTGAACCAACCACCCCAAAAGATTTTACTTCTTGCGTACTTGGTGGATTTAGCTGTAAATGTATAAATTGGTTGTCATCAAAGCCCGTTTCTTGTGGCATTTGAATATGAGAGGCCAAAGCTTTCCTTACCACAGCTCTAATAATCTGATAAATGTTTCTATCGTCCTCAAATTTTATCTCTGTTTTGGTAGGATGAATATTGATATCAATCTGAGCAGGGTCTATGCTAATAAACAACACATATAATGGAAATTGCTCTTTAGCCAAAAAGCCCTCAAAGGCATTTACCACTGCATGGTTAAGATAATTATCTTTAAAATAGCGCTTGTTTACAAAGAAATATTGCTCCCCTCTAATTCTTTTAGCAACTTCTGGTTTTCCAATAAACCCACTGATGTGTATTATGCTTGTTTTTTCTTCTAACCAAATTAAATCTTGTTCTTTTCTATCACTAAAAATGGATAGGATTCTTTCTTGAACCGATTGCGGCGCCAAATCGAATTGCAGTTCTTCATTATGGGTAAGCTTAAAACCAATGGAAGGGTTTGCCAATGCAGCTCTGCAAAACTCCTCCATAATATGCTTCCACTCTACGGGGTTAGATTTTAAAAAGTTTCTGCGGGCAGGAATATTGTAAAACAAATTCTTCACCAAAACATTTGTGCCTAAATTCATGGCCGTTTGTTCGTGTTTTTTTAGCTGCGAGCCTTCAATTAAAACCATAGAGCCAAGCTCTTCCTCTGCCAATCGGGTTTTCATTTCTACTTGAGAAACCGAAGCAATACTGGCCAAAGCCTCTCCCCTAAAGCCCATGGTACTTATCTTAAATAAATCCTCAGTTTGTGTGATTTTTGAAGTAGCATGTCGCTCCCAACACATACGAGAATCCATAAAACTCATCCCTTTGCCATTGTCACTAACCTGTATTAAACCTTTGCCTGCATCCTTTACAAATACCTCAATCTTTGTACTGTTGGCATCTATCGCATTATCTAACAACTCCTTTACCACCGAAGCGGGCCGCTGAATTACCTCCCCAGCCGCAATTTGGCTAGCAACATGATCGGGTAACAAGCGTATTAAATCACTCATACTGCAAAGGAATCTCTTTTTTTAGGACACTCACATTGCTGTGGAGAACTTTCAACCGCCTAGTGGTATATAAATTATTACAAAAACTGCCGTTTATGTGGTGTGAATGATTTTCTTTTGCAGTAATGTTAAGGCCTTCTTCTTTTATTTTACTCGCTTTCTGGCTTTGTTCTACTTTTTCATGGGGCCAAAGCCATGTTATAAACTGGAAAAAAACTAATCCATGGGTAGATTCTGTTTTCAATAGTTTGAACCAAAATGAAAAAATTGCCCAACTCATTACTATAGCTGTTTGGAGCACCAGAGATAGCAACTATTTACGCGATATTGAAACCATTGTTCGCGATTACAAAGTGGGTGGCCTCATGTTTATGAAAGGAACACCCCACAAACAAGCTTCACTCACCAACAGATACCAACGTTTTGCAAATCTCCCCTTGCTCATCAGTATCGATGCAGAATGGGGCTTGAACATGCGCATAGATAGCACGCCTGTTTTTCCGAGGCAAATGGTTTTGGGGGCAGCAGATGATCCAGAACTTACCCGAAAAATGGGCGCAGAAATTGCCAAACATTGCCATAGAATGGGCATTCAATTAAACTTTGCCCCAGATGTAGATATCAATAACAACCCAGCTAACCCAGTTATTAACGACCGCAGCTTTGGCGAAAACAAAGAAGTTGTGGCCAAACATGGCGTGGCTTATGCCAAAGGATTACAAGAAAATAGAATTTTAGCCTGTGCCAAACATTTTCCTGGGCATGGAGATACAGAATCAGATTCTCACCACGATTTACCCATTATAAACGCTTCCAAAGAAAGGTTAGATTCTTTAGAGTTATATCCTTTTAAAATGTTGGTTCAAAACAAGGTAGGCGCTGTAATGGTTGGACATTTATTTGTGCCTGCCATCGATTCAATTGCCAACACGGCAACTTCTATATCACCTAAGGCCATAAAATCACTTTTACAAAACGAACTTGGGTTTGATGGATTGGTGGTTTCTGATGGCTTAAATATGAAAGGAGTAGCCAATTACGCCTCTAGTGGCGAGGTTAGTGCCAAAGCACTTGCTGCTGGTAACGAGTTACTGCTTTTTGTAGAAGATGTACCCAATAGCATTTTTTGGATAAAAGAATATTTAAAAACAGGACTTATTAAACAAGAGGATATTGACCGCGCTTGTAGAAAAATTTTAACTGTTAAATACTGGGCTGGACTAAATAAATACAAACCAGTACCCTTAGAAAATTTATATGAAGATTTAAATTGCTGCGAAACAGAATTACTCATTAAAAGAATTGTTCAAAAAGGAATTGTAGTAGCAAAAAACTTAGACCATATTATTCCACTAGAAAAGCCGCAAAACTTTAAAATAGCAAGTGTGGCCGTGGGTAATTCAAAGTTTACCGATTTCCAACAAATGCTTGGAAATTTTATTAGAGCAGATTATTACAGCATAGATAAAAACGAAAGTAAAACCAATTTTGATTCTTTATTTTCTACCTTACAACGATACAACTTAGTAATAATTAGCCTGCACAATACAAGCAGATTTGTAAGTAAAAAATTAGGCCTTACCCAACAGCAAATTAACTTTATAAATAGATTGCTTGTAGATAGAAAATGTATCTTAATAAACCATGGCAATCCTTACATCTTGCAACATTTTCAAAATGCTAGAAATGTAGTTTTAGCGTATGAAGATTTGCCCATTTATAACACTTTATCTGCTCAAGTTTTATGTGGCGCTTTTGGTTCAACCGGAAAAATGCCAGTATCTGTAAACCCAGCCTTCCCCTTGGCCAGTGGCGAATTTACAGAAGCGCTCAACAGGTTTGAATACATTATGCCCGAGGAGGCCGGTTACGACCATACACCTTTAAGCTATATAGACAGTATTGTAAGCGAAGGCATAAAAGCTAAAGCATTCCCAGGTTGCCAGGTTTTGGTAGCTTCTGAGGGAAAGGTAATTTACAACAAATCATTTGGCACCCATACCTACGATAGCGCTGCTGTTAAAGTAGAAAATTATCACTTATACGATGTGGCTTCCCTAACCAAAATATTGGCTACAACGCTTGCCATTATGAAGCTTTATGATGAGAAAGCCATTGGATTAAATGATAGGTTAGGCTTATACATTCCGGCCCTTAAAGGCACCTCTAAAGAAAAAATTACTATCAAAGAAGTGCTTACCCATCAAGCGGGTTTTACCCCCTTTATTCCTTTCTATAAAAAAGCAATGGGTACAACCTTTAAAGATTCTGCCATTTTTAGTAAAATTAAAACCAAACATTACAATACGCAAGTTACCGATAGCCTTTACATTAATAAGGGTTATGAGCAAGAATTGTTTGCCATTATAGCCCAATCAGAACTCAAAAAAGAGGGGCAATACCTTTACTCCGACTTAGGATTTATTTTACTAAGAAAATTGGTAGAAAATGTAAGTAATCAAAGTTTCGAAAGTTACCTTCAAGAAAACATTTATAACCCGCTTAACTTAGGAAATATTAGGTTTAATCCAATTGCAAGTGGAACACCAAAAAACAGAATTGTACCAACAGAATTTGATGCTGAATTTAGAAAACAATTGATACATGGATATGTACACGACCCAGCAGCAGCCATGCTAGGTGGCGTAAGTGGGCATGCAGGCCTATTCTCCAATGCAAACGATGTTGCAGTTATTATGCAAATGCTCTTAAATGAGGGCACCTATGGCGGCGTTAGAATTTTTAAAGAAACTACAGTAGCGCTGTTTACCAAAAGGCAAAGTAAAGAATATAGAAGAGGGCTTGGTTTTGATAAACCAGAAACTATTGCCAATAAACCAACGCCTACTGGTAAAAACTGTTCGCCGCTTACTTTTGGGCATACTGGCTTTACAGGCACTTGCGCATGGGCAGATCCAAAAAATAATTTGGTATATGTATTCTTATCAAATAGAGTTAATCCCTCAGCAGAAAACAATAAATTAGCCAACATGAATATAAGAACTAAAATTCATGATTTAATTTATGAAGTAACGAGGCGCAAAATGAGCTACGGAGATTTTAAATAAGGCGCTTACCGCTGCAATATAATTTTTCCTCTGGCTGAACCTAACGCATGCTGAAGCGTATAGAAATACAAGCCGTTGGCAAAGTTTTGGGAGGGGATTACAAGAAAGCTGCTGGCTTCTGGCATCTGGCTGCTAGCACTTTTTAACTCGGTTTGCCATACTAGTTTTCCTTGCGCATTGGTGATAATGAAAGTGGCATTTTCGCTTATTGTATATTTTAATGTGGTACTACCTTCCGTTGGATTTGGATAAACAAATGCTTCAATTCCTCCTCCTCCCACTCTTGCTCTTTCTGTTACTGTTTCTCTTTCTTTACTCCATATCCTCATCCCGCCGCCCCAATGCGCACTGTCTATATACACCGTATCGCACCACGTGTAGCTACCACAATCATTGGTGGCGGTGAGGCATACTCTAAATAGTGTATCAAAGGCTGGGAAAGTATGATATGGGTGTACTTGGTTGCTTGTGGCACTGCCATCGCCAAAGTTCCAACTATAGCGGGTTGAACCGTCCGTTGGTTCTGTATAGTTTTCAAATACTACTGTGCTATCAAATTGTAATTGCACCGCAAAGGCAACGGTAGGTATGGTATCTACATACACTATGGTTTCGTCTATCTCTGCATAATCTGGGGTAATTACTTGTTGTAGATATGTTGTTGTTCTTGTAGGTTCATCTATGGCAATAGCACTTTCTTGTAAGCTGCTGTTAAAACTGGTATCTGCTCCTGTTATTTTTATCCAACTCATGCTTACTGTGCTTAAATAATTGGCTACAAAATCATCGTAATAGGAAAAGAAATTGGAGAAGCCGCTGCTAAAATTAGTGTAATTACCAGTAGCATTGTAGCTATTTGCTAAATTGGTATTTCTGCTTAGCAGCGTTACAAAGGTATCTAAGGCATACATATCAGGGTCTGTAAATTCTGTAAGCAGTTCAAAATAGTTACCAAACCAAGGCTCTTTTATGGTTCCTTCTCTGTTTAATTCTTCTGTAAAGTACAAATACAAATTGCCTGCTCCCATGGCCCAGCTTTTAAAGGTATTGGTTTGCATAAACATACTTAGGTATTTAAAATACGCGGGGTCTGAGCTGGTTTTAGTGATAAACCAATTGTCTCTAAAATCTGAACCACCTTTGTAATACAAATATCCTAAGAAAACAGAAAGATCGTAGCCATTACCTATTACAACTTTGCTACCTGTATAACAAACCGTATCTTCTAAACCAGCATTGGCAACTCTGTTGTATTTTATAAAAGCAGTATCGTAAGCTACGCAGCTTCCTTGGTAGGCTGTGAGCACATAACTTATACTATCTCCTGGTGTGCTAATTACTACAAGGGTATCTGTTCTATTTAACCAAGTTGGCGGACTCCAACTAAAGCTATCTGCACTGTTTACATAGCCATGCAATTGCACCGTTCTGGCGCCGTGTACTGGGTTGGCGTAAACGGTTGGGCGTTCAAAGGTAATTAAAGCTCCTGTAGGTATTTCTACCTCTTGTTCTTTGGTAACCGTACCACAACTGCTTAGGTAGGTAAAGCTTACTATGTACTTTCTACCCCCTTTAAAGTAAAAGCCAGGAAAGTCAAAAGTATCTGGTACTATGCCAACCGTATCAAAGCTATATTCTTCACTTGGGTTGCCCAATTGGTAAACAATGGTAGTTGTATCTGGTATTTCTGTTACTTCAAAGGCATAATGAACAGGGCCACTTCGGTTAATGGTGGCTACTGCTTTAAGCGTTCCATACCCTTCGCAAGCTTGTGCTGGGGCTACTAAGGTAATTGTTGGAGAATCTAATACTGCTACTTCTACTAAAGTATCGTGCAACATCCCACATTCGTTTTTTACTTCAATATGCACCCTATGGATTGTATTTACTGGAAAATACCATAACCAATCTTCTGGGGCAACTCTTGGGGCCAAGCAACTAGGGTCGGGTGGCATAGAATCTAATACAATGCTATCGTTTATGCAGGTATCTTTCCAATGCCAATTACCATCTTGGTTTTTTCGCCACACACTATCTACTCTGCAAACTGTTATTTTTAATTGAGCATCGTTAAGCAATCTGTTTAACTTTATATAAAATGGTTCTTTAGGGCAAAGTGTTAGGCTTCTGGTAAAGAACTTAGCCTCTGGTCTACCAAAATTGGTATATCCCCAATGCCTATTGCCAATTGGGTTTATGGTATCTAAGGCACAGATTGCTATTGGGTAGGTGCTTGTTGGTAGAATAGTATCTGCTTTAAGTATAGAGTCTATATAAAACTGCACTCCTGCAATTACACCTCCACTACCAACTGCAAAGTTAATGGTATTGTTATCGCTGGTATCTCCTATTCTGCGGCGGTACCTAATTACAGCATTATCTTCTATGTAAATAAAAGCGCCAGGTTCTGCTATAATCTCTCCCCAACCTGCTTTACCGCTATCGCCCACTTCTAGCAAAGCCCCAGATTTAACTACCAAGCTACCATTTTGTTTTACATACAAGCCTGCACCATTTTTAACATAGGTGTGACTACCTGCGTCTAATACCAAAGCAGCATAAGGCGAAACAATGAGCATGCTATTTTCGCTGCCACCTAGCAAAGAATCTATGCCTGCGCAAGAGCTGGCGCGCATGGGTTTGCTTTGTGGTGGGCCATCAATAATTAAAGAGTCTTTATTGTGCAGTATTACCCCGGCACACATGTTTACCTTGGTGGAGTTTAAAATACTTAAATTACCGTGGTTGGCATTTATCTTTTTAGAATTTCCGAGGGTATGGCGCTCCCCATCATCTGCTACAAACAGCGTATCAAAATTGGTACCAATGGGCGGGAAATAGCAGTCGAGGCAAGGGTTTGAGGGTTTTATGTTTATCTGAAAAGGACCTCCTTCATTGGGATGAAAAATGTATTTGAAAGAAAGGGAATCGTAACGTCCTTTTAATGTATCACTCTCATTAAAAAAACCTATCACATCAACTCCTCTATCCATCCCAAACAGCAATATTGTAATAGAGTCTTCTGGGTTAACAGATTCGAATGGAGTGTAACTTAATCCAAAGTGGTTTTTGGTAGAAATGCCATAACTTAAATCAACAAGGATAGTTGAATTTAAAAATGTATCATTTTGGTAACTAATTAAACTTGTTTTTGATGCTGCAATGCTTCTAATTTTGCTATAAGCAGGTAAACAATATCCAAAGTTCTTGCCTAGATAAGGAGTTGATCTTTGGTTCATAAATAAACTTTTTGCATTTGTAGTTAGCACCTTGCCCAACTCACTATTTAGTTTAAATGGATTAATGATAGTATCTACACTATTTGTTTCTTTTATTAAATGAAAATGAGATGAGGTATCTAATACCAATTGAGAGACGCCAGAAATGCCCCTCCTTTCATTAATAGAAGTGTCTATCTGTTCTTTAAATCCTAAAGTTAAATAGGCAATACCTGCTCTTTGACTTCTACTATGAAAGGGCAACTCATCAGTACATTTAATAGGTATGTAAATGGATGTTAATTCTAATCGGGTAGAATTAGAAATCAATTCAAGTTGTGTGTGGGCTTCGGCATAATATTCAGGAATATTTGAATTATTTGTAAGGTAGGGAGGACAGATTAAAATTTCTCTTGTATCCTCAGTTCCAATAGCTGGCGTGTAGGTATGAGGTTCTTCCTCTATTAAATTTCCATTATTATTTAAGGCTAAATAAGTATGTAATACACGCCATTGGTTTTTTGGGTCGCTTGGGTACCTTTTGCAAGGATAAGAATAAATGTGATAGCCATTTTCCTTCCTAAATGTAGCTGGGCTAGAATTATCACTAGTTTCTTTAATATAAGCAGAGCCATTGCCTGTAATGTTAACTTTAAACTGTGTTGCCAGTGTAGAAGCATTTGTTTCATCTTTAACGGTATAATAAAATTTATCATCTGTATGCCAAGACAAAATAGTTCGAAAATATTCATCTGTTAAAAACAAATAATCACCAGTCATACCAATCTTTCTGCCGCGAAATTCCCCCGATCCCAAATTTCCTTCTAGCGTTCCATTTTCGGTAGTAGCTCGCCCAATTGAAATCTTATTACCACTTGAAATAGCTTCGAAAGTATTGTGTTGCCCATAAAATCCTTGTAAGGAATAGTTCTTAAACTTTTTGCCATGATCAAATCCCGGATCTATAATTAATGGAATATTAAGCCCTTTATCTTCATTTGCTGATATATCCATTGCGTGTAAGGTGAAACTCAAAAAATCTTCATCCTCATGGGTGCCGTCAAATCCGTGTCCTGGTTTATCAACTGCAATTCCTGTTTCAAACAGGGTATGAAACGTAAATTTCGCTTTGGCTGTTTCATCATACATAATGTAGTTGCCAGAATTTTCATTAAAATAATCTTCTGTAGGTTCAGGCTTTGCTTCATCCATAAAGCCTAAAGATAGTAAATAATCAACCCGCAAATCAATGTTTGGAGTTCCAAGGTAACTTACAGGAATGGCGGTGGGATTACCTTTAAATTCTTTAATTCCTAAAATTGCAAAAATATTCCCTTGATGCAATGTAGAATTATCATACAGGGGAATTTGTCCATCTATATCTAAAATGTTATAATACCATTTTAATATATTTCTATAACGTTCATCATTTAATAAAATAAACTTGTTGTCCCTCTTAAGGGCGTTATCATTACACCTCATATAAGGGAATAGCGAGGAGGCTACATCAAGCATGTAAGCTGGGCCTTCAGAAAACCCTGCTGTGCCATCTGAATTTGTAGTGGGCACATTGTTACCTATTTGCCTACCTACAAAAAAATTATCCTCCAATCCATCATCACATTCATCAAAACAAATGGCAGTGTGTTTTCTCCCATGTGCGCGTTGAAACCATTTATTAGGGTCATACTTATCTCGCTTACCACCTGCATGACTCCCTAAAACAAAAGAGGCTACCCCTAACGCATTACAAGAAATTATCCCATGATTCTTCTTCCAACCCATGTTTGAGTTTATAATTCTTGAAGAGGCTTGATACAATTCACTAGTGTATTCTCTTAAAC
>VEQB01000048.1 GCA_018883485.1 Bacteroidota bacterium | reverse complement strand
GTATCTACCTGTATAAACTTACTTTCGTTAATGGCAGTTGTAAAGTAGGATGTTAAAACCTCTTTTATGTTTTCAGTTTTTTTAATGATTGATTCGTTTGAAGCTAAAATTGTATTAATATCATTAGGTAAATTTACATACCGATTAAAATGGCGTAATTTATTAAACAATACGGTTTGGTATTTTTCGCCACTCACGTTTGGGTAAAGTTCATTAATTAATACCTGGCTTGTAATAAGTTCTTTTAGGTATTGTGCGGCTTCTGCGTTATCAAAACCAAATTCAGTAATGGTGTTTACACATTGGCTGTGGCTCAATCCTTTTGCACTTTGTTTAATAAGTTTACTTAGCACCACATTAGCATCAATGTTTACCAAATGGAAAACAGTACGAGAATTAATCGTTCTAAACTCATGGTAACGCCACTTTTTTCCTATCAAGTACAAACTGGTATTGGGGTAATAAATTAATTCTTCAATGAGTGTTTCATCCTTGCACAAATCATGATATACATTTACCAAATAATCCATATCCAAACGTAAGCTTGGGCAGGGAGTAGCCGATATTTTCACAACCGTTTCTTCTGTAGATATTGGTATAGTATGCAGCCCTGCAAATAGGCCATAAGGGGTGCAACGGGTACAAGCCCGTGTATAGTATTTTAAAAGGCTTTTTAGCAGTTTATCATCCGGCTTATCTGTTGGTTTTAGCTTGTGCAATTGGGCATGCAATACAGGAGATGCAATAAAAAGTGTATTGTTTATAATAGTTCTTTTAAATGATTCTTGAATAGCTGAATTATTATTTTTTCCGAACGGTAAAAGTGGAGTCCTAATTATTGCCTTACTGTGATAAATGAAATCCCTATTCATAATCATTTTAAGATTCTTTGGATATCAAAAAACCCCAATAAATTAAAGGTTTAAGTTCATTTAAAAGCAGAGTTTTATGATGCCTTTTTAACCTAATATTAGGGATTAAATTATTGGAAATAATACTATTGAAAATAACTCCAATTGGAAATGGATTATCCCTAATAATTGATAAAAGAAATTTTTGAATCAAACTCAATCTTAACTCAATCTCTTGACCTGAAATAGAATCGTACTTAACAATAAAATAGCTTTTTCTTTTAAGGTAGTTTTCCATGTAGTCATCAAGGAAAACATTCTCAGAAAACTCAAAATAAAGCAATCTATCAAATTGGTAATTTACTTCATACTGTTGAATATCTGTGTTAAGATGAAAAACGGTATCAACAACATTTTTACTCAAATAAAGCTTTAACCGATTGTCATTGTTAAGCAATGACTCCCTATTGAGAAAATTGTAATTTAGAAACTTTCTTTTTTCGTAATTCAATGTTTCATGGAAGTATTTGTAAAATGTGGGATATCTTTTAATGTCTAAATCTGCCAAAATTGCTTCCAAACCTGCAATTTGCATAAAAGGAATATCAACTGTATTTAATCCCGAATGATAAAGCAAGAAATTGGTATATCTAAAATGAGAGTTAATCATAACTTTATCATGAATAAATTTTATTCTTAAAGTATTTATAGTCAGCAGGAAATTCATAATTAAACCAATTATGAATATGAGCTCCAATTATGGCTAGCCTCTTTTTGAAAGCTATAGGATGAATAAATTTAATTTTTTCAGGAACATTATAGAAATCTGTTAGTTTATTTAGATTTTTTGTATTATCACGTCTAGATACTTGGAAATTAGGTGTTAGCAATAGTTTCCTTTTCTTGGCTATTTTGTAACATAATAACTGTTCGAAAACCGTATTAAAGCGTCCTTGATCAATTAAACTTAATCTTGATTCATTAAGGGTAACAAATTCAAGTGCCTTTTCAGTATATTCTTGAATAAATTCTTTTGAATTGCAACCTAGAATTCCTGCATTTATGCTAACCAGATTTCTACTAATATTTTTTAATTCCTTGGGTATAAAATATAAATGTTCATTAACTTCTTTTAGCGCATCAAGGTAGTAAGATTCATTATACTCATAGTTTTGAAAAACTAATTGATTTGCGCTTGTAAAAGCCTTTGTTTTTTCCCAAATGAAAACATCTCCATCGTAGTGTATGAATGGTTTTTGAGAAATACGATAAGCATAAATTTTACCTAATGCCCATGTTTTTGAAAATGAATTATCAATTTGATTAAGTTCAGTTGAAATACTTGAATAATCTAAACCTAAAAAATCAATTAATAGTTCTTTACCTTGGGTGTCGCAAATTAAACCAACATTTTTGTAGTGTTTCTTTAGCTTTAAAAAACTGTAAGCAAGAGATAAATAGTATAATTCTATACTCAGCCAACCACCATTAAATCTTTGGTTACTATTTAAGAACCCCCCTTTTGTTCCTAGTGTGGAAGGAGCCAACCATAAGCTTTGATAAACATTAATACTCATGCACTTAATTGAATTAATTCTAGCCAATCAGTATCGATTACTTTCCCCTCAAGGTAAAGTGCGGCAATGCCAAGTCCAGATATGCCTTGTAGGAAACTAATTTCATTATAATTATTTTTACTATTTAGAAATTGTGAATAGCAAGTGTTCAGCCAGTAATCGGATTTGTCTTTAAAGTTCTTGTCGCCGGTTAATATATAAACTCTATTGTAGATTAAGGCGACGCCAGAACTTCCATGGCAAATAAACGGATCAAGAACTCCCATGTTACTTTCTAAATTAAAAACCAATGTTGATTTAAGAATCGAAATACCCTTTTCTACAACAGACTTGTTATTGGTTCGAAGTCCGTATACAAGTATAGAATATCCAATTCCAAGATCATTATGACACCATCCTAATCTTTTGGAATAATTATCAGTGCAGTTGCTATAACATGGAAATGATAATTCATTGTTACCTTCCTCACTAAGTAGAATTCTATTGTAGAGGCCTTCAGCCAATTTGCACATTTTAATTTTTATATCATCATCTTGGATTAATGGAATATATGCAATGATAAAATAGAGTTTACTTGCCCATCCATGAGCAAAACCAGTATTTAGTAAGTATCTCTCCTTTTGATTTAGAGAGTGGGTTTGGAAGTTTTTTTTTGGTTCGTCCAAAAGAAAATTCAATTCTTTATCAAAATGATCAAACAAGAATACAGAATACTCTATAAATTTAACATCCTTTGTAACTAGGTAGTTTCCTATAATTCCATTAATTAAATCCAACCTATAACAGGAACTCGATTGTTTAAGTTTCTGATTAAAAAACAAGTCTAGTTTTTCATTTCTTTCAATTACTTGCATTTTTAAAAGCTTAAGATATAGGAAATAATAGCCACATAAGCCATCATGCAGCGCGGTTGATTGGTTTTTGCCCACAATCAATAGTGACAATGATTTTGAGAATAATAAAATGCACTGATTCAAATATTTTGCTTTCCCCTTTACTTGAAAAACAATTAGATAAAATAAGCATACGCCCCATAATTCATCCAGATTTTGATTTATTTTCACATTAATTGATGAAGCCAACCTTTCTTCAATTGTATCAATGAGAAACTTTATTTGTGATTTTTCTTTCAAGAAATGTGCCTATGATAATTTAATTTAATTCAAAAAGACTCTTTTTAATAGGTTTCTTTTGCCTTTCTAGAGTCTTCTCATCACTTATGCCTAAAGCCTCCTCGAAAGTATCCTGCCTGACCCCAGGCTGTAGTCCACTGTTATAGAGTATTTTAACACATGCCAAATCCATTGGTCCAAAACAGGTATCTTGTAAGTAATCAGAAAAAATAGTTCTTTTTTCATTTTCAGAATCTTGAAAGAGTCCTAAAACCTGCGTGATTTCCTGAATTATTGTTGATTTTTGTTTTGTAGGGAACGAAACATCAGTTAATATAATGACATCCATTTTTGTTAATACATTTTGTTTATAAATTCTCGGGATAATGCATCCTGCTGCCGTTGGAGAATACCTATCAGGCATATTTTTTTTCCACTCTTCCTCTGTCCAAAAATAAACAGTAATTGCGGTAGAAGCAGTTGTGTCATTAATAAACTTAATTTGATTATAAAGCATAGTATTATTTAAGGTGTCTACCGTTTTAAATAAAAATCTTCTATCGTCATTACTAGGATGACCTATAATTTTAAAGGTGATTTCTTCTTGCAAAAATCTTTGAGAATAATCACCGTTACTATTAAACTCATGACCAAAACCAATTGTTGTAAAGTATTGAATTTCTTCATACGAAAAGTTGTTGAGGATATATTGCTTTGTATTTTCGGATACTAACTTAAAATTCATAATAACTATAATGTAATTAACCAAAAACCACAAAAAGAAAATTGATACCCCTATTTTTAAGATCTTTTTTAGCATATGATTATTAGACCTGTGGCAATTTTCACTTTGCCACAGATGCTAAATTTTAATATGGTTTAATGCAAATCCAAGCGCCTCCAGGAACATTAACATTCGTATTGTCTAATTGACCAGTTTGTCTTTGACCAAAAGGGACATACTCAGATTTTGCATTTTCATCTTTATATGGACACCCCCACCAGGACTGTGCTTTTCCTGCGTCATTGACAACTGTTGCATAGCCATAGGCATCAGCAGCACACTTTAATGATGATCCTCGAATCGTCTCAACCACGGTGGCGTTTGTACCTCCATGCACACAATTGAGTTGCATTTCATCCAGAACCTCAATCGTCTCCTTGTTCAATTCCAATTTAATTTTTTTCTTTTTCATTTCTCTTTGCGGTTTATCAATCAAAACCTGCTGAAAACTTTAACGGTTTAAAAATAAAATAAAAAATTTACAGTTCATAACGCTAAAATTTTCAGGCAAAGGCGGTTGGTGTCTCACGACATGACTAGGGTGCTTCACAGCGGCTAAACCTTCAAATGGCAATTACAGCATTTCTAAACTGTTGTATAACAAATTTTAAGAGACTTTTTCGTAAATCCAAGTATGAATATGCTTTTATAGCATTTTATTATGCTTATATGGTCTATTTATTTGCTTATCAGCACTATAATTTTATGCCCACAAAAAAATATGGGCTTAAAAGAAAACTTAAAGGTACTGCGTAAAAAAAACGGCATCACGCAACAAGAAATAGCTGAATATTTAGGTATAGATACAACAAGCTATGGAAGATTAGAGCGTGGCGAACGTAATTTAAGTGCTGACCGCTTAGAACTTATTGCAAAGTTCTATAAAGTTAGTGTATACAATCTTTTAGAGGGGATAAATATAGTTGAGTCAACTACACAGAAACAAAATTCAGAAAACGACTTTCTTGAATATTTGAAACAAGAAAATCAATTCTTGAGAAACAGTATCGCAGCGAAAGATAAGCAACTTGATTTCTTAATTGAGTTAAACAAAGAATACAAGGACTTGATGAGCGTAAAGAAAAATAAGTAAGGCCCGAGTTTTATATTATGCCATAAAAGCATATTATTGTGTTGTGAACTTCCCTTTCTACCACCAATTGGGCTTAAAAGATTGTGGCCCGGCTTGCATTAAAATGGTGGCCCAATACTTTGGGCGCAGCTATAATATAGATTACCTGCGCGAGAAAAGCCACATCATTAAAACAGGTGTGAGCATGTTGGGCATTAGCGAAGCTGCCGAAGCCATTGGCTTTAAAACCATTGGCGTGAAGGTAGATTTTGAAAAACTCAAAGAAATTGCCCAAAGTCACCCCAGTATCTTGCATTGGGACAACAACCATTTTGTGGTGCTGTATGACTACAAACGCAAGTGGTTTGGCCCAAACAAATTTTATATTGCAGACCCTGCCAAAGAGTTATTACAACTTACCGAACATGAACTCATTGAACATTGGGCAATTGCTTCAAACCAAAATACGGTTCTCGATACGCACTTAGGTGCTACTCGAACTGACGGAACTTCGAACTTACAACAAGGCTACGCCTTAGTACTCGAACCCACACCTGAATTTTTTAATAGAGAACAAAATGATGGAGAGCAGAAAAAGTTAGGCATAAACTATTTACTTCATTATTTCAAGCCCTACCAAAGTTATTTTGTGCAATTGGCAATGGGCATGTTGCTTAGCAGCATTATAACACTTGCCAGCCCCATGCTTACCCAAGCCATGATAGATAAAGGGGTAAACATGCATAACCAAAGCATGGTGCAATTGGTGCTTATGGCGCAATTAGCGGTATTTATTGGTAGTATTCTTATCCAGTTTATACAAACCAAAATACTCATGCACCTTGGCACACGCATTAACGTGGGCATGGTATCCGATTTTTTTTATAAACTATTTAACCTATCCGTTCCCTTTTTTGATAGCCACGTTACAGGCGATTTAATGCAGCGCATTGGCGACCATACGCGGGTTGAAAGTTTACTTACCGTTAGCTCTCTAGGCACTATTTTTTCACTGCTCAATATGTCAATACTCATTGTGTTGCTTGGCGGCTATCATCCGGGTATCTTGCTTATTTTTTCTATAGGAGCAGTGTTGGGTTTTATCTGGACATACTTATTTTTGGCTTGGCGCAAAAAGGTAGATTATAAAATGTTTCACCTGGGCAGCAAGGAAAATAGCAAGGTGATAGAAATGCTGGAAGGCATACAAGAAATAAAAATAAACAACAGTGCCAAACAACACCGCTGGCAGTGGGAAGAAATACAAGCAAGCCTTTATAAACAAAAAATTGTGAACCTAAATGTGGGCCAATTCCAAAGTATTGGCGGCAGTATGTTGGGTCAAGCCACCAGTATTTTAATAAGCTTTACATCCGCTACCGCAGTTATAAATGGCGATTTAAGCTTGGGCGGTATGTTTGCCATCAACATGATTATTGGGCAATTAAATGCACCCATTCAACAATTGTATGGTTTAATAAACTCGCTGCAACAAGCCAGAATAGGCATGGATAGAATAGGCGATGTAGTATTGCAAAAAGATGAAACCGATACTTCACTCAACCTATTAAATGATATACCCGAACAAGAATCCATCATTATTGAAAACCTAAGTTTTGTGTATGGCAGCGAAAGACTTTCACCTGTTTTGGATGATGTTAGTTTTACCATACCTGCCGGTAAAATTACAGCTATTGTTGGCGCAAGCGGAAGTGGTAAAACAACTTTATTAAAATTGTTGATGAAGTTTTATGAACCTAAAAAAGGAAATATCTTTTTAGGTTCAACCCATTTTAAAAACCTGCATCACGGGCATTGGCGAGACAAATGTGGTGTGGTAATGCAAGATGGTAGGCTATTTAATAGCACCATAGCTGAGAATATTGCAGCAGGCTTATCTGTAGACATGAACAACATCATTAAAGCAGGTAGAATTGCCAATATTGATGACTTTATTACCACACTACCCAATGGTTATTTAACAGAAATTGGCAATGATGGCACACAAGTGAGCATGGGGCAAAGGCAACGCATTTTGTTGGCTCGTGCGGTGTATAAAAATCCCAGTTATTTATTGTTGGATGAAGCCACAAGCAGCCTGGATGCGAACAATGAGCGTAAAATAATGGATAACCTAAATACCTTTTTTGAAGGAAGAACGGTTGTTGTAATTGCACACCGATTAAGCACAGTGCAACATGCCCACCAAATTATAGTAATGGAAAATGGTAAAATAATGGAAACAGGAAATCACCAAACATTAACTGCTGCAAGAGGTAAGTATTATGAATTGGTAAAAAACCAACTGGAATTGGGGAACTAAACATGAGCGAAGGAGAACAACTATACCGCCACAACGATAACATAAACTATTTGCTTAAACGCAAATTGAGCTTTATGCTGCGCTATGGAATGACATTTTTGTTTGTGCTTGGTTTTGCCGTTTTAGCTAGTTTGTATTTTATCAAAGCACCTGATACATTAGAAGGTAAGTTTGTATTAAGCAGCAGCAATCCTCCTAAAAATATGGTAGCAAAAGTAAACGGACGCATTGTTAAAAAATGGGTTGGAGATGAATCAAAAGTAAACAAAGGTGACGTATTGCTGGTTTTAGAAAGTGTGGCTGATGAAAAAGAAATAAATAACCTTGAAAATGAATTAATCCTTATCCAACTATTGTGTGACAGCAATATGCTTGATAGCCTTGCGTATATTGGCACAGCATCGTACCAACATTTGGGTGAAATACAGCAAGTGTATGAGCAATTTAAGAAAAGTAACAATGAGCTTTATTTAGCGCTTACCAGCGGACAGTATTTACAAGAAAAAAGTATCATCAACAAACGGCTCACTAACTTAAAACAAACGCGCTTTAATTTAATAAATCAAAAACAGATTTATGAACGAGAATATGCACTTGCAAATGAAACTTGGCAAGCCGACTCATTATTGGACCAACAACGCAGTATTACTAAGACAGAATTGCGCAATACAGAATCGGCCAGGTTGCAGCGTAAATTAAGCCTAAGCAATTTGCAACAAAACCTGATAAACAACGAAACGGCAATAAACGATATTGAGCAACAATTGCTGTCGCTCGAAAAAAATATTAGTCAACAGAAAAATGCGTTTTTACAAAGTTTTTCTTTACTCAAAGCTGCCATTGCCGACTGGAAATCTAAATACCTTTTTATTGCCCCTTTTAATGGCACCATTTCGCTACCTAAAAATATTTTTGAAGGTTTCAACTTGCAAGCAGGTGAGACTGTTTTATATATTATACCCGATAGCAGTGATTGGCTTTGCGAAGTACTTATTCCACAACAAAACTTTGGTAAAATAGCTATAGCACAACGTGCTATTTTGAAATTTGACAGTTATAATTTTGAAGAATTTGGAGTAACCGAAGGACGGGTAAAAACAGTTTCGGCAACACCACAAGAAGTAAAGTCCATTGAGGGTAATCAAAATCTGTACCTTGTACAAATTGCCATTGACAGTAGCCTAACTACTAGTTACCACAAAACCATCAAACCACGCTACGGACTTACAGGCACCGTAACCATCACACTTGACGACAGGAGTGTATTAGAAAAATTATTCTTAGACAGATTTAGAGCTTTGTTTGTGTATCAGTAAAGGCATTGTCACTATCAAAAGGTTGCGAAATGTTATGCGCATAAGTTTTTTTTATTGCCGTGGTGTCTAAACATTATTGATACAAAAAATTATCCATGATTACCAAATGAAGGTAAACATTTACCATTCTAAATTAAAAGTTCAACTATTTTGCCTCTTCACTAACTCGCTCATAAAAATCTTTGAATGCCAGTGTTTCAAAGAAAGCTTTTTGAGTAGATTTTTGTTTCCATTGATCTAAGAAATAAAGAAAATAAGTGGCCTTATTCTCATCGCTATTTTTATTGTAATAGTTGATAAGAATAGGCAATGCTTCTTCGCATATACCTGTTGCTTGCTGCTGCAAATAATTTCTATAATGGTTAAACATTCCTTTTCTATAATACCCATTTTTGCCAAGCTGTGAAGCAAAATAGGAATTAAAATTCTTGCCACTTTGTTGCGCATAAAAACTAGCAATAGCATTTTGAACTGCACCGCTTGATAGGGATTCTAGCGTCTTTGCTAAAAGTAAGGCAGTATCTGGTTGGTAAACTGCAATAATTTCAAAAGAGGTGGCAATAATACCATACGATTGACTACTTAACCCTTCATAAAAAACCTCTTTATACTTTTCGTAACCATAGCGCTCTTGCAATACTTGTCTTGCATTTCTGCTTAATCTGGTATGCGTTTCTTGCTTGGCACAACGCAATACTTCTAACTCCAAATTATCAAATACAGCATTAGGGGTAATGAGGTTTAACCCCATACTTTGATAAAACCAAGATGCATTGCCTAATAAAACCTTACTTGCCTCTGCGCGCTGTGATGAGGCTTCTAAGCTTGGATCAGACAAGGCTTTTACAGCTCTTAGTACAGGTTGATAAGACAAACCATGCTGAACCTGAGCTAACCACTCAATTTCTTTTTTTGCCTCTTTAAATAGAGCTGGAACAACTCCATTTGGATCGCAATACCAAGTTAACAATTCCTTAGTTTCTATACTTTCGCATCTAGAAAACTCCAACTTGTCATCTACATCTACATAAATAATTTCTGTACTTCCATCTTTAAAATGCAATGCAATGGGCAGCTTTAAACGAAATAAGCCAAAGCTACTGTCTTGCACCTGCTCAATCATAAAACCTTTTTTAACATCCTTTGCCGATTGAATACTAACCTTCAATTCTGGATGTCCCTTGCCTAAGAACCACTGATTAAAAAATGGTATTAAATCTATACCAGCAGCCTTTTCCATGGCCTTTCTTAAATCTTGAATATCTGTGGCAGAAAATGCGTTTTGGGTAAGATAAATTTTCATCCCGGTAAAAAAGGCACTATCCCCTATTACACTTCTTAAATGATGCAAAATCCATGAACCCTTTTGGTAACTTACTACATCAAACATATCATCTGGTTGTATAAAATGAGTTCGAATGGGCGTTAACTGATGCTTGTTTTTTTGGCGCAAATAGGCTTCCCAATTATTTGCAAAAACCCTATCAGCTTCTAATTTACCTAAAGCTTTCTCGTGGTACAGATATTCACCATAAGTTGCAAAGCTTTCATTTAATGGTATGTGCCCCCAACTCCTACTGGTTACCAAATCGCCAAACCAATGGTGAAACAATTCATGCGCAATGATATCCTCTTGTGGGTTATCTAAATGTTCTCTTTCATTGTGTTGCACAAACTCGCCATGCAAAACGGCAGAAGTATTTTCCATAGCACCACTTACAAAATCTCTAACAACTACCTGAGAAAACTTACTCCATGGATAAACCACACCCGTAAGTTCGGAAAAGATATCCAACATTTCTGTGGTCTTACCAAATATGAGACGTGCATGAGGCGCATAAGCTGGTTCAAGAAAATAACTTACTTCTTTACCTCTCCAAACATCTTTAGTTACCACAAAATTTCCTATTGCCATCATAGTAAGATAAGGCGCATGGGGCTCTAGCTGCTGCCAATGGTCTATATGCTTACCATTTGTTAAAGTTTTAACGCTCTTTAATAAACCATTGCTTAAGCTTACTTCCCCACTATCAACAGTTATATATAAATCTTGGGTATGCTTTTCGTTAGGTGCATCTATGGTTGGGAACCAACAAGAATTATATTCCGTTTCTCCTTGGGTCCAGATCTGACGAGGTTTATTAGGGTCTATATTGAGT
>VEQB01000402.1 GCA_018883485.1 Bacteroidota bacterium | reverse complement strand
ATATGGGAATCTGAAGTTGATTAGCAAATCAAATCCAAACAATTTTGCAGCACCAAGGGCAATATCTGAATAGCCAGAGAAATCACCATAAATTTGAATTGTAAAAAACAAAACACCCAAAAACATGGCACTTCCATTATAGATTTCGTAATTATTAAAAATCTCATTTGCAAAGTAGGCACTGTTATCTGCAATTACTACTTTCTTAAATATACCCCATAGTATGAGTCGGCAACCAATTACAGCCTGAGCTAAATTAAATACCCTTCTTTTTTGAACTTGAGGCAATAAGTGATTAGCTCTTTCTATTGGGCCTGCAACCAACAGCGGAAAAAAACTAACGAAAACAGCATAGTCTATTAAGCTTTTAATTGGTTTCTGACTTCCTCGGTAAATATCAAACACATAAGACATACCATGGAATGTGTAAAAAGAAATACCTACAGGTAATGCAACTTCTAAAAACAGAGGATTTGTCTGAATTCCGATGGATTCAAATCCTTGTTGAAACTGAACTGCGAAGAAATTATAATATTTAAAAACAGCTAAAATACCAAGGTTATTTATGATACTAAGCCATAAAAAAAACTTTGCTTTCTTCCTTACAGGAGATGCTACCCAAAATCCATAGCAATAATCCAACATGGTGCTTGCCATAAGCAAACCCATAAATTTCCAACTCCACCAGCCATAAAAAAAATAACTAGCAACGAGTATTAAACTATTTTGAACAGATAATTTCTTGTTAAATACAAACCACCAATATAGTATAAATACAACTGGTAAGAATATTAAGAATTCGTAGGAATTAAATAGCACAATTTATAATTATAAAACTAATGAAATAGCTACTAACCTAGCTATTCAAATAACAAAGAAATACTTTTAACCATAGTAAACTAAATTTATTTAACTCCTCACCATTATAAATGCCTTTCAAAAGTATAATTTTTTATTTTAAATCAAAAAAAATCCCATACTCAGCGGAGAATGGGAGATTTAAAATAAAATGTTGCGTCTTTTACGAATTCCTATCTTCCAAAATCATCTTGAACCCTTACAATATCATCCTCATTGCTTGGGTTACTTGAATCAGTGTGTTGCCAAATTTCAGCTATAACAGCCCAATCATTCAAGCCAACCAATCTATGTCTTTCTCCCTGTTTTAAGGTGATTTGGTCGTTTAAATTTAATACAGTTATCGAACCCTCATCATCAGTCTCACTTCTTACAACTCCAGCTGAACCTTTTATTACACGCCATATTTCTGCTCTTCTATGGTGGTATTGCCATGAGAGACGAGTATTAGGCTTAACCATTAAAAGCTTCGGACTTAACTTACCAGATATTTTCAGTGTTGAAACATCCAAAGCATTTAAGAACACATCAGAAAATTTTTGAGCTAAAGTCTCATCAATTACATAAAAACCACCCCAAGGTCTTTGCAGATCACTAGATACTATTTTTAACTGGTGAGCATCCAATAACCTTTCCATTTCAAAAAAAATATTTTCATTCATTTAAACAATACTCCTTTCCAAAATAATTAAATACTTGTTTACTCCTGTTATTTAATTTTAATAAATATCTTAAAATTTTTAATTCTTTTTTCGCATAAAACCTGCTTTCTAGAACACCTACTAGTGATAATATATTTGACCTAAAATCCTAAATATAATTCTCTATATCTAATTTAACGTGGGTTTTATTTATACTCACTTTTCCTTTGATTTTAATGCCTGGCCAAATCCAGCATTCATCCTTAACTTCAATCAATCCATTTAATATACAACCTTGCATAATAACATTGTGGTTTCCAACAAATGTATCATGTGATAATATTACTCCTACATTCACAAAGTTATTATTACCTAGTTGCACATCACAACTAAGGAATGTATTAGCTGCTAAAATATTACCTTCAATGTAATCCCATTTTATTGCCGCATACTTGTCAATTTTAGCAGAAGGATGAATAAGATTTGGCAATTGCATTCCTTTTAATTTAACTTTTTCAAACATCCTTTGTCTCAAAACCGGATTTGCAATGGCAATCACATATTGAGCATTTTGATGATTGCCTATTTCATCGCTTCCTCCTAAAACTAAATATTCCCTAATACTTGAACCTAAAAGACCATTATCATCCAAAAAGCCTAAAATATGAAACTGCATTTTAACCAAATTGATATCCTCAACTAAGCTAATCATTTCGCGTCCTAAGGCTCCTGAGCCAATAATAACAAGGTTTATGATTGAAGTATTCATTATTTACATAGATATAGAAATATACATTTATACATATATTAATGCTTAAAATAAGGCCTTTTTAAGTATTGTAGCGCCAACCATATTACAGTTAAAAGTTCTACAAAACACCATACCATCTCGAAAAAGTAAAATAGCCGAAATATGTATTTGTATTTGATGCATTAATTTAAACAAATTAAATTTTAAACTAATTATCTATCTGGTTCTTTGAATAATTTTTTATTAAATAAAATTTTAGGCCAAGATAAATAAATCCAATTACTATAACTACCAAGA
>VEQB01000401.1 GCA_018883485.1 Bacteroidota bacterium | reverse complement strand
CATTAGGCATAATCAAGCTGCCGTTGGATACATGATATAGGCCTGTACTAAAATGATAATAACGTTTGCCTGAGCTTTGGTATTCATACTCTGCTGCCAAATCAAACCCAAAATTAATAGGAGAGCTAATGGCGCGGTTGTCAAAATTTGTTTCCTCTCTAAAAAGTTTTGTATTAAAGTTTATTCCATACGCTACTTTAGCACTTATTGTATGTTTATCATTTGTATATAAAGGGATATTAACACTTGGTAATACTGCCAAACAATAGCCAAATGTATCTGTATTGTTTATTTTAATTGCCCTAAAATTGAGCATGGCTTTTTGCGTACCATAAATTTTTTGATAGGCTTTGGTACCTATTCCTGTTTTACCAATACTAAAGTCAATTCCAAAAGGTATTCCACTTAAGGGCAATCCAGTGTCCCACACATTATTGGAGGCAAAGTGGTATCCACTTAAAAATGAAAACTCTTTACGCGTTACCTGCCCGCTTACTAGCACTGCCAGCGAGCCTAGTAAAAGGGTTAACAAACTTTTTTTATACTTGAGATTCAACAGATAGGATATTGTGGGTTGCAATTTAGTTAAGATTCTTTCATATTGAAAGTATGTTAAAGGTACTATTTGTTTGTTTAGGTAATATTTGCAGATCTCCAATGGCAGAGGCCATATTTTTGGATTATCTAAAAAAGCTTAAATTAACGAATGGTTTTGAGGTAGCATCTGCCGGAACTGCCAATTATCATATTGGTAAGGAGCCCGATAGAAGAACTTTAAAAGTATTAAAGAATAAACAAATAAATTTTTACCATAAAGGGCAACAAGTACAGTTGCAACATTTTTATGAATACGATATTATGTTTGCCATGGACAGTGAAAATTTGGCAAATCTGGAAAGAATTAAACCCGAAGATAGTAGCTGTAAGTTAGCCTTAGTTAGAAAGTTTGATGAGTTTGCTTTTGGCGGTTTAGATGTTCCAGATCCTTATTATGGCGGAGAAAAAGACTTTATAATCGTTTATAATATCCTAGCAACTTGTATCGAAAAACTGTTAGATGATTATCAAAATCATGGGAACTTTGCTGGTTTAGAATCTCCAAAAAATCATGCTAATAATTCCAGTGAGCATGATCAATTTACTAATGAGACTTAAGCGGCTAAAATCTGCTTTTACATCTGCGGTTCTTGTTAACCAAATTAAGATAAACATTGGAATAATAACCATTAACATCATATACATAATAAACACGCCAAACACTTTATTGGAACTATAACTGAGGGCGCCAAAAAAAGTACAATAGGCAAGGGTTAAAGCTACAGTGGCAGCTTGAATCCAAATTAATATATCCCTAGTTTTTCTTACACCTAAAACAATAGGCATGGTTCTACATTTAAATTTCGAATCGCCACGCATGTCTTCTGTATCTTTAATAATTTCTCTGAAAAGGGTTGTAGAAAAAGCAAAAATGCTATATACCCAAATACCATTCAGCATCACATGCGGGTCAAAAAAATAAATAATCCAAAGTGTAAAACTGGTTAAAAAGGCTACCATTAGGTTTCCAACTAAATAGTTTTTCTTCAAAAACTGTGAGTATATCCAAAGACATGCAGCACAAGTAAGCACAAGTGTTGCCACTGTTTTATTTATTTGATAGGCGAAGAGTAGTGCCAAGAAGTTCATGCTAAAATGCAAAAGCATTGCCCATCTTCTGCTAATACTTTTACCTATAATCACTTTTTCTGGTTTGTTAACCAAATCAAGCATTACATCCATATAATCATTTATAATATAACCTGCACCTGCTACTAAAAATGTACTTACCAAAAGGAAAATAAAATCACTCGAAAAAACATTAATTAAGTGAATGCTAGGGCTCAAAAAATAATACGCAAACGTTTGGGTCAACCCAATAATTAGTAAGTTGTTAAACCGTATAAGTTTTAAGAAATCAATGGCTTTGCTAAACATTTAATCTGTTTTTTCTTCGCTATGTATTATGCCTCCAGAAACTATAAACTTCATTAATTCACCGCTATCGCCATGGTAAGGCCGCAGTTTACTTTTTTCTACTAAAAATAGATTTCCGGAAAATGCATAGGAGTGAGGTAGGTAAACAGCTACCATGCCATGTAAATTAAGCATGCTAAGGTCTTCTTGGGTAATAAATCCTGGCTTAAAAATTCCTGGGGTTAATTCTACCATAACAGGCTTATCAAACTTCTTTTTATCTCCAACAAAGGCTTCAATTAAATCTTTTATAGAGGTGTAGATTACTTTTACAAATGGAATATTGGAAAATAAATCATCCATAAGGTCTATTATTGGGCGGGTCATAATGGTTGACCCAATAAAGCCTAAAAAGGTGATTGTTGAAATAACCATCACAAAACCTAATCCTTTAGTTTCAAGGTCGAGCACTGCATCTATAGACTCAACCGAACTTCTAATGATTTTGTAGGTTACATAGATAGGCAGTGCGAGTAGTAGCCCCTTTAAAATATAATCTATGAGTTTTCGTATCCTAGATCCCATCGTTTTTTTTATATTTCTTTT
>VEQB01000047.1 GCA_018883485.1 Bacteroidota bacterium | reverse complement strand
CTTTAGAACAACCGGTAGGCCAACTATACTTGTATGTGGTCATCAAGGTAATTGGGAGTGGGCAGGTCAAAGGCTTCACCAAAGCGGTATTCAAGTTGATGTATTATACCATCCACTTAGTAGTAATTGGTTTAATTGGTTTATGTATTTTATAAGAGCCCGTCATGGTATTTACCCTATTCCAATGGCAAATACCTTGAGGGATATGTTAGCACGAAAGACAATTCCCACGGCTACGACTTTTATTGCAGATCAATCTCCTTCAAGTGAGGGTTGCCATTGGATGACTTTTTTGAATCAGGACACACCCGTGTTTTTAGGTGCTGAGAAACTTGCCAAAAAATTTAATTACCCTGTTATTTTTGGAGATATTCTTCGGCTCAAACGTGGTAAATATAAAATCAGGTTTTATTTGGTAACGGCAAATCCAAAAGATACGGAACAATTTTGGATTACAGAGAAACATACAGATATGCTTGAGAATAGTATTAAAGAACAGCCAGAAACTTGGCTTTGGAGCCATCGTCGTTGGAAACACAAACGTAATTTAAATCATGCATAAAATATCTTACCTATACTATGTGTTGCTATCCTTTTGTTTGTGGTCATGCACCTCTAAACAAAAAGCAGACCTATTTATTACTGCCAAAGGAATTCAATTGGTTTCTGATACTTTACAAATTGTAGAAGCTATGGTTATTAGTGATGGTAAAGTGTTGGCAATAGGAACCAAAGAAGAACTCATAGCGCGCTTTGAAGCAGATTCAAGCTTAGACTTTAAAGAGAGTTTTATATATCCCGGTTTAATAGATGCCCATTGCCATTTTTATGGTTTGGGTATGTTTATGCAAATGGTAGATTTAAGTGGCACCAAGAGTATAGAAGAAATTTTAGAAAGATGTAAGCAGTTTAATACACTTAAGCAACCTGCCACCATTTTAGGTAGAGGTTGGGATCAAAACGTTTTTGAAACAAAGAAGTTCCCAAGTAATGCTTTGTTAAGTAAGGCTTTTCCGGATATTCCTGTTATGCTTAAACGTGTAGATGGACATGCTGCATTGGTAAATGATTTTTTGCTGCAAAGAGCCAAAATTACTCCTGATGCTAAGATTGAAGGTGGAGAATTTGTAAAGGAGAACGGTAAGTTAACCGGTATTTTAATAGATAATGCAGTTGATGCAGTTGAGAAATACTTAAAGAAACCTAATAGAGAAATGCAAGTTAAAGCCTTATTAGAAGCGCAAGATTCTTGTTTGGCTTATGGGCTTACTTCACTTACCGATGCCGGTTTGGATTGGCCACTTATGAGCCTAGTAGATTCATTACAAAGTGTAGGCTTACTTAAACTGAGGTTAAATATGATGCTTTCTCTTACGCAAGAAAATTATGATTGGATAGAGGAAAAGGGTGGGCCAATAAAAAAAGATCGTTTAAGGGTTGCTGGTTTTAAGATGTATGCAGATGGGGCCTTAGGTTCAAGAGGAGCTTGCTTAACGCATCCATACAGCGATAGAATAGGCCACCATGGATTTTTATTAACTGACTTGCCGCAAATGGAAGCGTGGGTTAAACGCCTTGCTGAAGGTAATAAATACCAATTAAACACCCATGCCATTGGAGATTCTAGTAACCGTATTTTATTGAATCTTTATGGAAAATATTTGGGCGAAAACAATACCAGACGCTGGCGTATAGAGCATGCCCAAGTTCTTCAGCCTAGTGATTTTTATTTATTTAAAAAGTATGCTGTTGTTCCATCTGTTCAGCCTACCCACGCAACAAGCGATATGTATTGGGCTGAGGAACGTTTAGGTTCAGCCCGTATAACTTCTGCCTATGCTTACAAAACATTACTAAACCAATTGGGATGGTTGCCTTTAGGCACTGATTTCCCAGTAGAGCATATTTCACCCTTTTATACCTTTTTTGCGGCTGTTGCCAGAACAGATGCCAACGGCTTTCCAAAAGGTGGCTTTGAACCAAGCAATGCTTTAAGCAGAGAAGAAGCCCTTAAAGGAATTACCTATTGGGCCGCTAAAGGAGCATTTGAAGAAAAACTGAAAGGATCATTAGCCCTTGGCACGGCGGCAGATTTTGTAGTACTTCCCATTAACCTTCTCCAAGCAGATTTACAACAAGTAAGAAAGCTTCGTGCTTCCCAAACCTGGATTGCAGGAAAACGTATCTATTAATTTTTAATAACCTAAAAAACAACTTATTAAAACTATTTACATATTAATGTAGTTACAATATATGTATATACATATATATTTGCACTCGTAATGACACTTCAAGAATCAATTAAGCAGAATAAGTTTAAAGACGAACATCATAAGTTGATGCTGAATCTTATTTATTCAGGTGGATTAATTCAAGCAGAGCAAACAAGGTTTTTTAAACCTTACGAAATATCACCCCAGCAGTACAATGTTTTGCGCATTTTAAGGGGCCAACAAACCAAACCAGTATCCATTGGTTTATTGCAAGAAAGAATGTTAGATCAAATGAGCAATGCTTCTAGGCTTGTAGAAAAACTAAAACAGAAAGCATTGGTTACAAGAAATGAATGCAAGCAAGACCGCAGGCAAATGGATGTTTGTATTACCAAGGCAGGTCTTAATTTGTTAGAACAAATTGATGCTAAAATTGAAGCTTTTGAAAAGCGTGTTACTAATTTGAGTAAAGCAGAAGCAAAAACTTTGAACGAACTATTAGATAAATTAAATACCTAAAAATAAATAAATATGAAAAAGTTAATTTTAACATTAGCCGTTGCAGGTCTAGGATTATCTGCAATTGCAACAACTCCGGCAAAGAAAGCCGATGAATCTTTTAACGTTGATGCAAAAGCTTCAACTTTTAAATGGCATGCTACTAAAGTAACAGGAGAGCATTATGGTGTTGCCAACCTTAGCAAAGGTGTGGTAACTACAAATGGTAAAACCTTAACAGGTGGCGAAATAGTAGTAGACATGACATCTATTGATGCTACTGATTTAACAGGTGAATACCATGATAAATTGGTAGGTCATTTAAAGAGTGATGATTTTTTCTCTACCGAAAAGTTTAACACAGCTAATTTAGTAGTTAAATCTGCAAAGCCAATGAAGGCAGACAAGGCAGGTAATAACTATACTATTGTAGCTAATTTAACAATCAAAGGAATTACACAAGAAGTAACTTTCCCAGCTATAGTAGTGGTTAATGCGAAGCAAGTTATTGTAAATGCTAACTTCGATATTGATAGAACCAAGTATGATATTAAGTATGGTTCAAAATCTTTCTTCGAAGGTATTGGAGATAAAGCTATCAGCGATATGTTTAACGTAAAAGTACGTGTTGTTGCCAATAAGTAATAGCTAAAAATAGTGTTCATAAGGCAGGCAGTTACATTTGTTACTGCCTGCTTTTTTTATGGCAAATTTTGAAAGTACTTTGGTTTCAAATAATTTATTGAACCACATCAATAATCAATGAATTGGAAACCCTAACTGGTCCTGAAGCAGTTACATTGGTTAAAATTATAACGTGCCTACAGGCCTAGTCAGAATCCATAAGTTTATTTACCAATCCCAGCAACTCCCAGCTACTCCCAGCCATTCCCAGCTACCTAACCGCTACCCCAACCTATCCTTTAAATAAAGTCTATGTTTTCTTGCAGTATCAATGGCTATATCATACCCAGCGTCTGCGTGTCTAATTACTCCCATGGCAGGGTCGTTGTGCAGTACTCGCTTTAGTCTTTTAGCGGCATCCTCTGTTCCATCGGCTAAAATTACCATACCAGCATGTATGCTATAGCCCATTCCAACTCCACCTCCATGATGCACACTTACCCAACTTGCACCACCAGCAGTATTTATGAGCGCATTTAAAATAGGCCAATCGGCAACAGCATCACTACCATCTTTCATGGCTTCAGTTTCTCTATTTGGAGAGGCAACAGAACCAGTATCTAAATGGTCTCTTCCAATAACTATTGGTCCTTTAACCTTACCTGTTTTCACTAAATCATTAAAAGCCAATGCAGCTTTTTCTCTATCTCCTTGGCCAATCCAGCAGATACGTGCTGGCAAACCTTGAAAGGCAATGCGTTCTTTGGCCATATCTAACCAACGATGCAAAGAAGTATTTTCTGGAAATAAATCTTTCATTACTTGGTCGGTTACATAAATATCGTTAGGGTCGCCACTAAGTGCTACCCATCTAAATGGTCCTTTCCCTTCGCAAAATAATGGTCTAATATAAGCAGGTACAAAGCCAGGAAAATTAAATGCATTTTCTACATGTCTTTGGTCTTTGGCTTGCCCACGTAAATTATTTCCATAATCAAAAGTTATAGCACCGCGGCTTTGCAATTCTAGCATTAACTTTACATGATGTGCCATAGTATCTAAACTCAAACGTACATATTTGTCTGGGTCTGTTTTGCGCATCCTATCCGAAACTTCTTCGGCAATATCTTCTGGATAATAACCATTTAATGGATCGTGTGCTGAGGTTTGATCGGTTAATAAATCAGGAGTGATATTGCGTTCAATTAAACGCTCCAACAAATCAATAACATTACAAACAACGCCAATAGATAATCTTTCTCCAGCAGCCTTAGCTCTTAAAGCCATATCAATAGCCTCATCAATATCGCGGCTCATTACATCTAGGTAACGGGTTTCTAAACGTTTTTTGATGCGCCATTCTACCATTTCTGCGGCAAGGCAAACCCCATCACACATGGTTACTGCCAACGGTTGTGCGCCACCCATTCCTCCTAATCCTGCAGTAACGGTTAAAGTTCCTTTTAAACTCCCACCAAAGTGCTGGCGTGCAGCTTCGGCAAAGGTTTCGTAAGTGCCTTGTACAATGCCTTGCGAGCCGATATAAATCCAACTTCCTGCAGTCATTTGGCCATACATCATCAAGCCTTTTTTATCTAGCTCATGAAAAGTTTCCCAATTGGCCCACTTGGGCACCAACATGCTATTAGAAATAATTACTCTAGGGGCATCTTTATGCGTAGGCAAAATTCCTACTGGTTTTCCGCTCTGTATTAATAAGGTTTCATCCTCTTCCAAATCTTTTAAAGCCTTTTCTATTAACTCAAAACTTTCCCAATTGCGGGCCGCTTTGCCAATTCCTCCATAAACAATTAAATCTTCAGGCTTTTCTGCTACCTCTGGGTCTAAGTTGTTGTGCAACATTCTTAAGGCGGCTTCTTGAACCCAACCTTTGCAACTTAATTTATTCCCAGTTTCGGCTTTTATTATTCTACTCATACTAAAAAATTGTATGCAAAAATAAGAGTAATTGCCATTATTTAAGCGTTTCTTGTAGCATTTTAAATTTATTACAAAGAATTTAAATAAGCTGATTTTTATGTGCTTAAGCGTACATGCAGCCAACATATTAGCGAATTTAAACTAATTACATAAAGGGTTGTACGCTTAATTTTATTGGGTTAACTTTGCAAAGTTGAGGCTAGTAAAACAACACATATCCTTTTTTCTACTCGCAGTATTACTTTTTAGTTTGCTGCCTTATAATGCACTGCATGTGCATGAAGAGGAGGAACACTTTGAAGCTAGCCTAAATAACTCAAGTGCTGCCCATCATTGCGAATTGGACGATGTTTTTTGTGAGGAGGGTTTAAAAAATAATTGCGAGCACAAACAACATTTAAGTAAACCCATACCCGATTGTTTTACTTGTCAGTTTCATTTTGTTAAGCATTACGAGCCTGCATCTTTTACTTCAATTGGGCTCAATCTTTTTGAAGATGAGATAAGATGTGTAATACCGATTTTTAATTCTGCACCTCGTTTAACCTTACCTTTTAACAAAGGTCCACCAAAGAATTACCTGCCTACTTTATCCTAATTCTTATTTCCATTAATTAATCAATTCTGAATAAACAAATTAAAGGCGTTTTTGTCTTTGTGCTGTTATTCGTATCTCCTATTTTGCTCACAGCGCAGCTAAAAAGGAGCGAAAAATTACAGCTTAAAATCATAGATAGTTTAACGCTTGAACCTTTACAGGGTGCTACTGTGGTACTGCATAAACACGGGCATGCACATATAACAGACAATCAGGGTTTAGTATGCCTAGATTCTCTGATTGGCACCTCTGTGCTAGTTCATATCAGTTATATTGGTTACCATCATCTAGATATAAACCTATTGCTTCCCCAAAAAGAAGCAGTAACTGTATTATTATGTTCAGAGAATTATCATTTACATGAAACACTTGTAGAGGCTGGTTCCATTCTTTCTAGTTTTACAAAAAGTAATAGAGATTATTTAGGTGGAGCAGCCTTGCAAAGCAGACTAAATCAAAACCTAGCAGCTATGTTAAATGGGATTAATGGGCTCAGTTTAATTTCATCCTCTGGTAATATTGCCAAACCAGTTATTAGAGGTTTGCATAGCCAAAGATTGGTAACCCTGCAAGGTAATTCAAGAATTGAAGGCCAGCAATGGGGCGAAGACCATGGACCAGAAGTGGACCCATTTGCGGTGCAAGAGTTAGAAGTTATTAAATGCGCAGCAACTGTTGAATATGGACCCGAAGCCATTGGAGGGGTGATTAGATTACTGCCGAAAGCTTGGCTAAAAGAGCAAGGAATAGGCGCAGCTATAAACCTTCAAGGCATGAGTAATAATATGCAAGGTGCCGCAAATATAGGGCTCGAAGGGAGAAGAGATTTTAAAGACCACTCATGGCTTGCTGCAAGAGCAAGTGGGTCGTTAAGAAGAGCAGGAGATAGCAGGGCAGCCGATTATGTAATTAGCAATACTGGCTTTAAGGAAGGAGCTGGACAAGTTGGTTTGGCTTATAAAAAGAATAAATGGTACGGAGAAACCAATTTGAGTTTTTACCAAACCATGCAAGGTATTTTTGTAAGCTCTCATGTAGGAAATTTAAATGATTTAGACCAAGCGTTGAGTTCAAATCAACCCTTAATTATTCTTCCTTTTACCTACAAGATTGGCAGGCCTTACCAGCAAGTAAAGCATACGTTATGGAATGCCTTATTGCAATTTGAACCAAATGCCAATCAGCGTTTGCAATTAAATTACACGCAACAGGTAAATAGCAGACAAGAGTATGATGCAGAATTTATTTTCAATCCTAACCGAAGAGCCGAGCCTGCCACTGATTTAGAAATTCAAAGTGTCAGCGTAGATTTAGTTTTTGAACAAAAGTTGTCGCATCATTGGAAAGCAAAATTTGGACTAAGTAACCAATGGCAATATAATACTACTGCTGGACTACAATTCATTATTCCAGAATTTACCTCTTTTACGCAAGGTGCATTTGCCTTGGTTAAAAAAGAGTTTATCTCGGGAGAAGTTAGCCTCGGTTCAAGGTTTGATTGGCGTTTTTTAGATGTGCCAAGTTACCAAAGGTTTAATAAAACCTTTGCCTATCAATCGCAATTTAAGGGCCTTAGTATGGTATTTAATTGGCTAGAAAAATTAAGCGAATCCTTAGTCTTAAATACCACCTTAAGTTACGGTTTTAGACCTCCAGCTGTAAATGAATTGTATAGTTTTGGTTTACATTATGGTATTGCAAGTTTTGAAATTGGCAATGCGAATCTTACTCCAGAAAAATCTGTTTTTGGTGAAGTAAGTTTAAAGAAACACTACAGTTTGTTTACCTTAGAGCTTACAGGATTTGCCAGATATTTCGAAGGTTTTATTTACCGCAGACCTTTGCCAGATCCTATCTTAACTGTTCGTGGTGCCTTTCCAGCTTTTGCATTTACCCAAGATAACACCTTTATGGGTGGTGCAGAAATGGCATTAAATTATGGAGCAGAAAAGGGTTGGTATGGTGCTACTCAGATGAGTTACTTGTATGCGCAAAATTTAAGTAGAAATGAACCATTAATTTTTATGCCAGCAAATCGAATCCAATTAAATTGGGGATATAAATGGGAACAAAAGAACAAGCTATTACATCCTTTTGTACAATTGAATTGGAATGCAATTGCCCGGCAAAATAGAGTGCCAGAAGGTGTTGATTATGCACTTCCACCTGATGCGTATCAATTATTGGGAATGAACGCTGGCTTTGGGTTTAAACCCTTTGAAAAGGCTAAAGTATGGAGCCTTAATATGTCTATACAAAATTTATTGAATACTGCTTATAGAGATTACTTAAGCAGGTACCGGTATTTTACGGATGATGCCGGTTTTAATTTTCTCATCCGACTACAAATTTTAATTTAAATAACAACAAAATGAAACGAGTAATTTTATTTATCATAGGTATTTCTTTATTAACTTTTAATGCATGTAAAAAACATGATGACCATAAACATGACGACCACGACCACGATCATGATAATCACCTCATCACTACAGTAGAATTGCGCTTTATTGACGCATCAGTGGGCGATACTCTTTATTTTGAATGGAATCAGCCTGCTGGGCCTGGCACTGCCATTACAATTGATACCATTAATTTAAAAACTGGCAAAACCTACCAGTGTTCGGTTGAACTATATGATAAAAGTAAAACTCCTGCACATGATTTAACCCATGAAATTGAGGAGGCTGCCAATGAGCATAGATTTATCTATACTTCTACTACAACCAGACTAAGTACTCAAATTACAGATTTTGATAAGCAAAATCCACCAATGGAGTTAGGTCTTAAATTTAATGCCATAACAACGGCTACTGGGCCAGATAATGGAACCTTAAAAGCTGTTTTGCGCCATTATACTAGCTCTTCGCCTAAAAGTGGAGGTTTAAGCAATGGTAGCACAGATGTAGATGTAAGTTTTCCAATTATAGTAAAGTAATTTTTAAGAAGGCCCTTCGGGGCCTTTTTTTATTGCCATACAAGTAGCAGGATTCCCCTTTATCAAATATAGGTTTGTGCATATTTTTAAGCTGTTTAAATTGGTTGAAAATTGAACTTATGAAGAATTTTTTAAGGAGTGTTGCGCTATGTTTAATATTTGCAAGTTGCGGCAATCAAGAAAAAGTGAGTACTGAGATAGCTCCATTATTGCCAATGGAAGATTTCTTTCGCAACCCAGATATTGCTTATTTTACTATTTCTCCTGATGGTAAAACTTTAGCATTTACCAAGCCAGTTAATCAACGTATGAATGTTTTTGCAACCGTTATTGGTTCAAAGGATACCTTTCAGTTAACCAACTTTACAGATAGAGATGTGCAATCTTATTTTTGGAAGGGTAATAAAATTGTTTATGCAAAAGACCAAGGTGGTGATGAGAATTTTCATTTATATGTAGTAGATGCCAATGGTAAAAATAAAAAAGATTTAACCCCTTTCGCCAAAGTAAGTGTTGGTGTAGTTGATGGTTTAATTGAGCATGAGAATGAATTGCTAATTAGTATGAATAAAGATAATCCAGAGTTGTTTGATGTTTATAGGTTAAATTTAGTTACTGGTAGTATTACTTTAGAAGCAAAAAATCCAGGTGGGGTTATTAATTGGATTACAGATCATACTGGAACTATTCGGGTGGCCGTTCAAAGTGATGGTGTAAATAGTGTTTTATTATACAGAGAAAGCAAAGAACAAGCCTTTAAGCAGGTATTAAGAACTACTTTTAGAGAGGGAGTAAATCCCCTATTTTTTACTTTTGATAATAAGTTTTTATATGCAACTTCTAATTTAAATAGAGATAAAGCAGCTTTAGTTAAGTTTGATATTGCAAATGGCAAGGAGTTAGAATTGCTATTCGAACATCCAGAGGTAGACATGGAAGGTTTAGATTATTCCTACAAACGTAAAGTAATTACTAAGGCAGATTACACTACTGCCAAATCGGAAGTGAAGTTTTTTGACCAGGCAACAGAAAAATTATATGCTAAGCTAAGAGACAAATTAAATACAGAGGATGAAATTTATATAACAGGAAATAACTTGCAAGAGGACAAGTTTTTGGTAAGAACGATGTCTGACAGAAGCCTGGGAGCTTCCTATTTATTTGATGTTGCAAAGAATGAGCTAATAAAAATTGCCGATAGAGCTCCTTGGTTAAAAAGCGAGGACTTATGCGAAATGAAAGCAATTACCTATACTACAACAGATGGTTTAAAAATTAATGGCTATTTAACCATTCCAAAAGGTGTTGAACCTAAAAATTTACCAGTAATTATTAATCCTCATGGCGGCCCATGGGCAAGAGATGAATGGGGCTGGAATCCTGAGGTTCAATTTTTAGCCAATAGGGGCTATGCCGTTTTACAAGTAAATTTTAGAGGCTCTACAGGATATGGAAGAAAATTTTGGGAGGCTAGTTTTAAGCAATGGGGTAAAACCATGCAACAAGATATAACCGATGGCGTAAATTGGTTGGTTCAAGAAGGTATTGCAGACCCCAAAAGGGTTGGTATTTATGGCGGCAGTTATGGTGGTTACGCAAGTTTAGCAGGCGTTGCTTTTACCCCAAATCTTTATGTCTGTGCTGTAGATTATGTTGGCGTTAGTAATCTATTTACGTTTATGAATACAGTTCCTCCTTATTGGAAACCTTTTATGCAAATGATGTATGAAATGGTAGGAGACCCTCAAAAAGATTCTTTATTGCTAAGAGAAGCTTCGCCAATATTTTCTGTAGATAAAATTAAATCGCCTTTGTTTATTGCACAAGGGGCTAACGATCCACGGGTAAATAAAGCAGAAAGCGACCAAATAGTAGAAGCACTCAAAAAGCGTGGAGTTAAGGTAGAGTATATGGTAAAAGACAATGAAGGACACGGTTTTCAAAATGAAGAGAACCAGTTTGAGTTTTATAGTGCCATGGAACTATTTTTGGCCAAACATCTAGGGGGAAGGATTAGTAAACCCGTGAAAGAAAAGTCATGATTTCGTTAAAGAATATTCATAAAAGCTATACTACTGAGGGGTCGAAAATGCATGTGTTGCGTGGCATTAACGCCGAGGTAGAGAAGGGTGAAATGGTTTCTATTATGGGCTCTAGTGGTAGTGGTAAATCTACCTTGTTAAATATCTTGGGTATTTTAGATAACTATGATGAAGGTGAATATAAACTTGCTGGTGAAACCATTAAAAGTTTAAGCGAAACACATGCCGCACAATTGCGAAACCAATTGATAGGATTTGTTTTTCAAAGTTTTAATTTAATATCTTTTAAAAATGCCATGGAAAATGTAGCCTTGCCATTGTATTATCAAAAAGTGAGCAGGAAAAAACGGAACACCATTGCCTTAGAATATTTAGATAAAGTGGGTTTAAAG
>VEQB01000400.1 GCA_018883485.1 Bacteroidota bacterium | reverse complement strand
TTGGTAGACAACAAGCGCTTGGTAGAGGAGGTTAAGAAAATTAGCCAAATTCAACAAGTTCGTGGTCAATTAATGTTTGAGTTTGACCATTCTGAGAATTTAAAAGTACTAGACCATTACCTAGATACAGGAAAGAAAATTGAGTTTGATGATTTGTTTGATATCACCTTACATCTTTCTCGCAAAGGGGTTAACAAACAAGTTGATTTAAATGAGCAAATCGAATCTGATGGTACAGATAAGATGATTCGTTTAATTATTATCATGACCATTATCAATCGTTTGGCCATTTTTGATGATGAAAATAGAATTGCCCTGTTTATTGATGAGGTTGCTACCATTGATAAACAGAATAGGCCAGAATTGGTGCGTTTTTGCAAGGAGCATAATTTTATTCCAATTTTTGCAGCGCCAGACGCGGTAGCAGGTTTTGGGAAGTATTATTTTATTTATCCAAGTGCAGGCAAGATTAACATTAACGAGAAAGTTAATGCTATGTACGGGGAGAGAGTTGCTGCCACTAATTAATTTAGCTATGAACCAAACTGAGTTTAAATTTTATTTAGATTTTCAAGATTGTCTTGAAGTGAATGATTCTAAGATACCTAAAAGTATTAAGGCATCTAGTTGGTTTAAACAATTAATTGAGATTGGTGTGATTTATAATGAAAAGTCTGGTAGGGGGCGTGTTTATAAAATTAATAATATCCAAAAATATAATCAATTACTTAAGGCCAAAGTAAATGTAGAAAACCCCACCATTGAAAATAAAGCAGATGCTACACGTGTGCTTCGTAATTCTAAAGTTAAGGCAGGTTTAGGCCAAATGACATTCTTTATAATTAAAGGAAATATTGATTTTAATTTAAACGAATATTTGATACCTTTAAAGCATTACACAGAATTATTTGGAGGATTCTTAATAAATGATTTAACAAGTTTAAATGGCAGTAAAGTTGCCTTAATTGAGAATAAATATTTTTTTATTGAAGCCTATAAAATAGTACCTGAGGATTTTATTTGTATTCATAAATATGGAAGGTGGAGCTCAAGTGATTTTCAATGTTTAGGAGAAATGGAAAAAATTACCTTTTTTGGAGATTATGATTTATTAGGACTTGATGAATTTTTAAAACTACAAGAGATTCAATCCCATTCAAGTTTCTTTGTCCCAGATAATTTTGATTCATTATTTAATCGGTATTCTCAAATTTTTGATGGCAGTAAAAAGTTTAATCAAAACCTTTCTTCAAGGGTTAGAAATGCTGTTGATCCAACAATTGCTAAAATTCGCGATTTAGTTTTGAAAAATAATAGAATCTTAGAACAAGAAGCCCTTTTAATACCCTACAATGATTAAAGCTGAACCAAAAACCATACTTAATTTCCTTGCCAATTACTTTGAAAGTATCAGAGACCTTTTTGATGCCCAAACGGATGATGGATTGGTGCGAAAGGAAAAGCTACAAGAAATCATTAATGAACGAGGGGATGATATCCTTAGCCAATTAGTAGACTATAAAATTCTAAGAAAGCTAGGGGATGATTTTGAATTTAGAGATACCTACTACAAGCTCTTTGAATTTATTCTGAATGAATTTAGACCTCTATTACCAGAAACTATCCAGAAGTATGAACAATCTATTGGTATTCTTTTTAAGAAAATAAGGGAAGGTATTAATGCTGATAAACTAATTTTGGGTCAGCGCATTGGAGATTTATACAACGAAATTAAAGAATTTAGTGAGGCTGTAGAAAAGAATACCATTCGTTTATTAAATGAAACACGTGAGTTAAAATCTAATGTAGATAAGCTAGATTATCAAGAAAAAGTGCGTAAGGCTAGCTTCTGGATTGATTATTATATTTCTCCTTTAAATAATATTTTAGATATCAATCATGGAGAATCTATAACCAATAAACTCTTTGATATTTCTGAGTATGTAAATGTACGACGACTTAATTTTACGGATGAAAATTTACGTTTGCAATTTGAAAAGTTATATAATTTTTTGGTTCAAACCAACGATGATTTATTAAAGCAAAGCAAATTATTGACCAATGAATTGCTGCCCTTAATTGAAAGAATTAGAACGGAGTCTATCATTTTAACGGGATGGATAGAATTCTTAAAAGCCCCGCATAAAGCGGAGTTGCCAAAGGTGTTTAAGCTAGAAAGGATGTACCCTTACAGCAATGATATGTATTTAAATGCCAAGGAATATTTGGAGCAATATGCAGTAGATGAAACAATTATTTTAGAAGACCCTCAGCAATTAAGCGATAAATGGGTTTTTAATAAAGATCTATATAAGGCCAAACTTATGGAGCAACTACCTTTGCCTAGTTTCTTTGAGTGGTGTGGTTTGACCCTAAAAGGTGATTATCAAAAAATAGAAAGTAGCAATGAAGAAGTTACCGTATATTTTAAAGATGCTAACAAGCCTGCTACTTTTGATCTTCTGATTATCTGCGATTGCCATAATTCTAGAGCTCGTAATTATTATTTCACTGCTAAAATAAATAAATATTACAAACAAACAGCCCTAACGTTTAATGT
>VEQB01000399.1 GCA_018883485.1 Bacteroidota bacterium | reverse complement strand
TCTTGTTCTGTAGGGAATGGGCCATTGCCAACGCGCGTGCAATATGCCTTAAAAATGCCATACACTTTATTTATTTGCTGTGGTGCAATTCCTAAGCCACTGCAAGCGCCACCTGTTATGGTATTGCTAGAAGTAACAAACGGATAAGAACCAAAATCAATGTCTAACAAAGTACCCTGAGCACCTTCTGCCAAAACTTTTTTACCATCTTTTATAAGTTGGTTCACATAATATTCTGAGTTGATAATTTTAAATTGCTTCAAAAATTCAACAGCTTCAAAAAAAGCAGGCTCGTGGTCGGCAAGATTGTATTCATAATTTAGTCCTTTAAGCAACTTTTCGTGGTTGGTAACGGCATTGGCATATTTCTGTTTGAACCTACTGTCTAATAAATCACCAATTCTTAATCCGCTTCTCCCAATTTTATCTTGGTATGTTGGGCTAATTCCTCTAAGGGTTGAACCCACCTTATGCACGCCTTTATGCGCTTCACTAGCAGCATCTACCAATCTATGGGTGGGCAAAATTACATGTGCTTTTTCAGATATATATAAGTTCTTTTTTATATCTACCCCAGTAGTCATTGCTTTCTCAATTTCTTTGCGCAATTGCACAGGGTCTATTACTACTCCATTTCCTATAATATTGATGCAATGCTCATGAAAAATACCAGAAGGAATGGTATTCAGAACATACTTATTTCCTCCAAATTCTAGAGAATGCCCAGCGTTAGGACCGCCTTGAAATCTGGCCACCACATCATATCTAGGGGTTAGCACATCTACAATTTTCCCTTTTCCCTCATCTCCCCATTGAAGTCCTAATACTACATCTACCATAACAATTTAAATTTTGATATTTTTTTTGCAATTAAGGCAATCCCCATTTTCGTTACATTGAGGGTTGCCAAATAAATATAAAGAATGATTGGTAATCTGAAACTGCATGAGCTCACCCATGGTTGTTTTAATTTGCTGTATGCGAGGGTCGCAAAACTCTAAAACCTCACTACAAACATTGCAGATTAAGTGATCGTGTTGCCTAAAGCCGTAAGCCCTTTCGAACCTAGAAATATTTTTACCAAACTGATGTTTAATAACCAAACCACAATCAAGTAATAAATCTAAGGTATTGTAAACGGTTGCTCTACTTACACGGTAATTCCTATCTTTCATGTGTTCGAACAGCGTTTCTACATCAAAATGCTCTTTGTTAGAATAAATCTCATCTAAGATGGCAAAACGCTCGGGAGTTTTACGCTGTTGCTGGCGTTCGAGGTATTCTACAAACTTTTGTTTTACCTCCTCCTTAAGCTTAATAGCTGCTTGGTTATCTTGATTCATTAATTGATAAAGGGCGAAAATACGTAAATCTTTTGGTTCAATTCAAATCTACTCTTTGCACACTGATAAGATTGCTGGCTTCTTTTATGGTAGCTATAATGTTTTCTAGTTGTTGGGTATCTAAAACCTCTAAAAAAATATTTCCTTCAAATGAACCTTCATTGCTGGTAATGCTAATAGATTTCATGTTAATCTGCAGCTGCCTTGAGATAATATCTGTTATAACACTAACAATACCAACACTATCAATACCAGAAACGCGAATACTGGTTAAGAAAGCCTTATTAACCTTGGTATTTCCGCCAGCCCATTTGGCTTTTAAAATTCTATAGCCATAATTACTCATAAGGGCCAACGCATTGGTGCAATTGGTTCTGTGTATTTTAACGCCCTCTCCTACAGTAATAAATCCAAAAATCTCATCACCAGGAATAGGATGGCAGCATTTGGCAAAGGAGTATTCCAAATTGGCCTCATTCTCACTTAAAATAACAGCATCTGTAGGCAGGGCTTGAACGGCTTTAGGCTTAGCTGCAACAGAAGGTTCGGCCTGTTTATTTTTATCTGCCGTAAGAATGGCCTCAATATCTATCTTAGTTCTATCTATGGTTTCATTAGAAATTTGGAAGTATAAATCGGAAACAGATTTGAGCTTAAAATACTTCATTAAGGTTTGCAAGGCATCTGAGGTAAAAGGCACCTTGGCATTTTTAAACTTTCTTTCTAAAATCTCTTTACCCATCACAGAGGCTTTTAGCTTCAACTGTTTAAAGTACTCTCTAATTTTAGATTTAGCTTTGGCTGTAACTATAAAATCTAACCAATCTTCATTAGGCTTTTGCTTACTGCTGGTTAATATTTCTACCTGATCTCCATTGTTAAGCTGATGGTTAATTGGAACCAATTTGTTATTCAATTTTGCACCAATGCATTTAATTCCAATATCTGAATGGATATCAAAGGCAAAGTCGAGCACTGTTGCACCTGCAGGCATTTTCTTTAAATCACCCTTGGGGGTAAATACAAAAATTTCATCCGAGTACAGGGCTAGCTTAAAATCATCTAAGAATTCTAAGGCCGTAGCATCTGGGTTTTCTAATATTTCTCTCACTCTAGAAAGCCAGCCTTCTAAGCTATTGTCTGAACCAGATTTCTCTTTGTATTTCCAATGCGCTGCAAACCCTTTTTCGGCAATTTCATCCATGCGCTTACTTCTAATT
>VEQB01000046.1 GCA_018883485.1 Bacteroidota bacterium | reverse complement strand
GTTAAAGATGGAATTAATTGCAGCCATTAATTCGGAGTTTAACCATAACCTATCGCAGCAATTGTATGTCTCGGCTCAAGCTTGGCAGGTAATTAGAGTGGTTAAAGAAGAAATGATTAACTTGATAAACACCGCTTATTCAGATTTAGGTCCGGGAGCTGTTGGCCTAGATTTAAGCAAATCTATTTTTGAGGAGTTAATTAAAATAGAAATGATACCTACCACCAAAGCCTTGAATTTTATTAAGAAAGAATTTGATTTGGTATTTGGATAAAAGGTAGCTTTATGAGTGATAAAAAATTTGTTACCGATTCGGGTATAGAGATAAAAGAAGTTTATACAGGCCAACATGCGAGTGAGCTTCCTGGTGAGTTTCCTTATACACGTGGCGTTCAAAAAGACATGTACCGCGGTAAGTTATGGACCATGCGCCAGTATGCAGGTTTTAGCACTGCCGAAGAGAGTAACAAGCGCTATAAGTATTTATTAGCAAATGGCACCATGGGTTTAAGTGTGGCCTTCGATTTGCCCACGCAAATTGGCTATGATAGCGATCATGCCATGAGTGAAGGTGAAGTGGGTAAGGTTGGAGTGGCCATAGATTCTTTAAAAGACATTGAAGTTTTGTTTGATGGCATTGAATTGGAAAAAATAACCAGTTCTATGACCATCAATGCCACTGCTTCTACTTTGCTGGCATTTTATATAGCGTTAGCTAAAAAGCAAGGAGCCGATATTAAAAAGATTTCGGGTACCATACAGAATGATATCTTAAAAGAATATGCGGCAAGGGGAACTTATATTTATCCGCCTAAACCTAGCATGCGTATTATTACAGATATTTTTGAATACTGTAGCAAAGAAGTTCCCAAATGGAATACCATTTCTATTAGTGGTTATCATATTAGAGAAGCGGGTTCAACAGCGGTTCAAGAAATTGCCTTCACTTTATCTAATGCTAAGGCATATTTAAAAGCAGCCCTAGATAAAGGTTTAGATATAAATGTATTTGGGCAACGACTTTCCTTTTTCTTTAATGCACACAATAATTTCTTTGAAGAGATTGCTAAATTTAGAGCTGCCAGACGAATGTGGGCCCAAATGGCTAAAGAAATGGGAGCCACGCATCCCAAGGCGCTAATGCTGCGTTTTCATACCCAAACGGGTGGGGCTACCTTGCAAGCACAGCAACCAGAGAATAATATTATGCGTGTTACCTTGCAAGCCTTAGCTGCGGTAATGGGAGGCACTCAAAGTTTACATACCAATGGATTTGATGAAGCCTTAAGTTTGCCAACAGAGGCAGCTGCAAGAACAGCCTTAAGAACCCAGCAAATTATAGCACACGAAAGCGGCGTTATTGATACGGTTGACCCAATGGGAGGTTCTTTTTTTGTGGAAGAACTTACCAACCAGATAGAGGCTTTAGCTTGGGAGTATATCAAAAAAATTGATGCCATGGGCGGCGCTGTAAGTGCCATTGAGCAAGGTTATATGCAAAATGAAATTGCAGATGCTGCTTATAAATATCAAATTGATATTGAAAAAGGAGAGAAGGTAATTGTAGGCGTAAATAAGTATGCTTTAGCCTCAGAAACAATGCCTCCTTTATTTAAAGTAGATGATAGCATTAGGGCTGCGCAAATGGAGAAGTTAAAACAATTGCGTTCTGAACGCAACGCCGAAGAAGTGAGCCGTAACTTAATGGCCTTGGATGAAGCTGCAAAAAATGATATTAATTTAATGCCACATATTATTACTGCGGTAGAATCCTATGTAACTTTGGGCGAAATAGCAGATACCTTTAGAAATGTATTTGGAGAACACCGCGCCTAATATGAAACTTAGAAATATTCTCTTCCTTTTAAGTATTCTATTTCTTGCTTGCCAAGCACCGCAACAAGTGCAAAGCTTGCAAGCCACCCATTATAGGGTTAGCAAAGATTCTGTTGCGGCCGATCCAAAAGTTACCGCAATGATAGCGCCTTATAAAACCAGGCTAGATAGTTTAATGAACATTGATATTATCCATGCAGAAGGCGAGTTTAAGAAAGATCAGCCAGAAGGTAGTTTGGGGAATATGGTTTGCGATGTATTGATGCGTTATGCCACGCAGCAAGGGTATTCGCCAGATTTGTGTTTAATGAACAACGGTGGCCTTAGAATTCCTGTGATTTATAAAGGCAGTGTTTCTGTGAGAACTATTTACGAATTGATGCCCTTTGAGAACCAGTTGTTGCTGTTAAAAATTAAAGGAATGAAAATGCAGGAGTTGCTCGAAACCATTGCTGCAACAGGTGGTGCACCGGTAGCTGGGATTAAAATGGAGATTGATAATCGCAGTATTTCATCACTTACTATTCAAGGTAAGCCACTTGATGTTTCTAAAGATTACTGGGTATTAACCAGTGATTATTTAGCCAATGGAGGCGATAAAGCAGATGCTTTGAAAGATCCATTAGAAGTAAAAGATTTAAATAAATTAATTCGTGATGTACTCATAGAAACTTTAGCTGCTATGGATACAGAAGGTGCACATTTAGTTCCAATTACAGATGGAAGAATTAGCAAAAAATAATCGCCGCGATTTTATTCGCAAAACCGTTTACTTGGTAGGTTTTGGCGCTTTGGCCAATTCTCCTTTAAAATTATTTGCCAAAGAAGCCGAGCCAAAGAGTTTGTTAATTTGTCATACCAATGATTGGCATAGCAGAATAGATCCTTTTCCTGCCATAGATAAAAATTTTGGAGGAATGGGTGGAGCTGCCATTAGAGCAAGCTTACTAAAAGAAATTAGAAAACAAGAACAAGAAATATTGTTATTGGATGCTGGAGATGTTTTTCAGGGTACTCCTTATTTTAATTTTTATGGTGGAGAGCTAGAGTTTAAACTCATGAGCGAGATGGCTTATGATTGCTGCACTTTGGGTAACCACGATTTTGATAACGGCATTGAAGGATTTGTGAAGCAATTGCCTTATGCCAATTTTCCTTTTGTAAATGCAAATTACAATTTTAAAGGAACCGAGCTAGAGGGTTGGATCAAACCGTATAAAATATTTAAGAAAAAAGGATTGAAAATTGGGGTTTTTGGAGTTGGTATTGAGTTAAAAGGTTTAGTGCCTGATAAGTTATATGGTAAAACAATTTACAATGACCCAATAGAAACAGCAAATACCATTGCGGCTCATTTAAAATTTAAAGAAAAATGTGATGCAGTGATTTGTCTTTCGCATTTAGGATATAAATATAATGGTAAAAAAGTTAGCGACGAAATCCTAGCTACCAAGTCCCAAAATATAGATTTAATTTTAGGTGGGCATACCCATACTTTTTTGCCAGAACCAGTAAACTACAAAAATCTTATCAACAAAAATGTAATGGTTAATCAGGTGGGTTGGGCTGGACTGCGCTTGGGTGCCATTAGAATCAATTTTGAGGCACTTTCCCACAAAAATTTAGCCTTGTCTTGGCAGGGCGAGAGTTCAATAAACATTCAAAAGGTTTAATATGTTAAATTAATGTAAAGTTGGGAGGCATTAGTTTATATTAGTGCTTTGGGCAATTGTTAAGAAATTGCTAAAAAAATCTTTACATACTTTGTAGCAATCAAAAAAATTTTTTTTCAAACAAAATTGATTTGCGTTAGAAATCAGTGGGTAACAATAATTCTCACTACTTTACACAGTTTTTAATGTTGAAAATATTTTGAGGTGTGAACTTTTTTAGTCATTTTCACATCCGCAATTGGAGGAAAAGAAATGATTGAAAAAACCTGTGAATCTGTTTGGAATAGTATTTTAAAATTAATCCAAGACAATGTACCAACTCAAAGTTTTAAAACTTGGTTTGAACCAATTAAACCTATTAAACTAGACAATAAGGTATTAACCATACAAGTGCCTAGTCAATTTTTCTACGAATGGTTAGAAGAACATTATGTAAGCTTATTAAAGAAGACTTTAAAGCAAGAATTAGGGGTGGGTGCTCGTTTAGAGTATAATATTATAGTAGAGAACGGCACAGGTAGCTCTAGTCCTTATGTGGTAAATATTCCAGGAAGTACTAGTTCTCGTTCAGATTTGCAACAAAGCGCAACGCAGGGCATTAATTTAAATCCAAGTATTAGAAATCCTTTTATTATTCCTGGAATAAAAAAGGTAAATGTAGATAGTAACCTTAACCCTAATTGTACTTTCGATAATTTTATTGAAGGTGATTGCAATCGTTTGGCTAGAAGCGCGGGTTTAGCTGTTGCCAACAAGCCGGGAGGAACTTCTTTTAACCCTTTGATGATTTTTAGCGAGACCGGTTTAGGCAAAACGCATTTGGTTCATGCCATTGGCAATATGATAAAACAGAACAATCGTAATAAGATTGTTTTATATGTTCCGGTAGAAAAATTCATCAATCAATTTGTAGATTCAATACGTAATAATTCTAACCAAGATTTTATCAATTATTACCAGCAGATAGATGTATTAATTGTAGATGATGTTCAGTTTTTAGAGAACAAGCAAAAGACCCAAGAAATATTCTTTACCATATTTAACCATTTACATCAGCAAGGTAAGCAAATCATTTTAACCAGTGATAGAGCACCCAAAGATTTAAAAGGAATGGACGATCGTTTACTTAGTCGTTTTAAATGGGGCTTATCAGCAGATTTACAAACACCAGATTTTGAGACACGCATGGCCATCTTAGAACACATGATGTATAATGATGGTATTACTTTGCACAAAGAAGTGGTGGAGTATGTCTCTCATAATATCAATACCAACGTAAGAGAGTTGCAAGGCGCCTTAGTTAGTCTTTTGGCTCAGGCCAGCCTAAACCGAAAAGAGGTAAACTTAGAATTAGCCAAACAGATTTTGAAAAACTTTGTGAAGAACAATACCCGCGAAATTTCTATAGAATACATACAAAAATTAGTTTGCGATTATTTTACTATCCCTGTAGAGCAGGTAAAATCTAAAACCCGCAAACGTGAAATTGTGCAAGCACGCCAGATTTCTATGTTTTATGCAAAAGACCTTACCAAAAGCAGCCTAAAAACAATAGGTATGCACTTTGGAGGAAGAGATCACTCCACCGTTATTCATGCATGTCAAACCGTAAACGATTTAATGGAAACAGATAAAAAGTTTAAGGCAGACATAGACGAAATAGGAAAGAGAATTAAAATGAATCTTGTTTAATTCACGGAATGGCTAGATTTGAGCCCACGAGCTATTGAACACCATACATATTTTAGATAACACTAAACAACTAAGAAACGGTTCCTTTAATTACTGCTAGGTTTTTAGTTAAGGTAAATAAAACCGTTGCTTCGTTTCTTTGTGTTAGTCTGCATTTGTTTTTATACAAACTATCCATATCTTGGTTTAAACTTTATTTTATGCAGAGAATTATACTTTTCATTGCAATAGCATGGCTATTTTCTTGCTCGCCTGTTAGAATAGTTAAGCCTTTAGAAAAAGGAGAGCAGGCTGTAGGCGGTAATATTGGCGGTCCACTCATAGAATTTGCTGGCGCCCCAATAACTATTCCTTATACTTCTTCCTTCTATGCCAAGGGGTTAAGCGATAAAACAACTGTCTTTGGAAGTTTGCATTTAACCGCCTTGAGTTTTGGAGTATTTCAAACAGATATTGGTGTTTGCCAGCAACTATGGGCTAACCAAGATAAAACACTTGGGTTAACCGCAAACCCCGCCTTTCATTTTGCGATAGACCGTTGGGAATGGAACGCTCGCTTTTGGCCCCAATTAGATATTCAGTTGTATAAGGAATTTAAAAATAAACAATTAATTTATGCAGGCATTGGTAATTGGATCGAACTAAAAAACACGCGCCCCCATAATGAAATACAGCCTCAATTTTGGTTTGTGAGTCCACAAGCTGGTTTTAAGTGGGGGAAAAATAAATGGGTATATGGTTTTGAAAGCAAATGGTTGGCTCCAGGGGTTGCCAATACCCCCAACATTGTTGACTATATTGGTGTAAATGATAAAGGTGCTCTGAGTTTATATTTTAATTTAATTAAGAAGTTTTAAGATGAAAAAATTACTACTACTGATACCCATACTACTTATACAAACAGCTTGTTTGCGTTTAGATAGCAACCTATATAACCTGAGTGATAAAATTACAGAATACAAATGGGATAACTATACCGGTGAGCAAGATTTTAAGTTAGACAATTCTTATAATATTGCAGACAGTATGCATACCACCTTTACCTTAAGTTCTGGAGTAAATAAAATTTATGCTACTTACCTTGGCAGTATCTCCCGCATAGCCACAGATACTGTTATTTTGTATTGTCATGGCAACAAATGGCACATGGATTTTTATTGGCAGCGTGCAAAGTTATTGGCTCATACCAATGGCAAACATACCTATGGCGTTTTAATGTTAGATTATAGAGGTTATGGATTATCTGAGGGAGAACCTACGGAGGCTGGCTTGTACGAAGATGTGGATGCTGCTATGCAATGGCTTAAAAGCAATGGCTTAACAAATAACCGATTAATTGTTTATGGATTTAGCATGGGTTCTGCTCCAAGCACAGAACTAACAGCAAATCCTAGGTCTATGCGGCCACATAAATTATTGTTAGAGGCTCCATTTGCGAGCAGTGCAGTAATGGCGGCAGATGGAGCTGGGTTAAACATGCCTGCTTCGTTTGTTACCAATTTAAAAATTGACAATGCCGACGAGATTAAAAAAGTACAACAAGATTTTTGTTGGATACATGGTACCAATGATAATTTCTTAAACATTAAAACCCATGGGGAGGTAGTTTATAAAAATCATGGTGGTACTTATAAGGAGGCACATAGAATTAGTAGTGCCGATCATGGAGAGGTGCCAGTTGCAGCGGGTTTTGGTCCTTACTTAAAAATTGTAGGGGATTTTATCCGACGATAAAACGTAGGTTCAAACCGTTTTATTGTAAAGAAAAAATTTAAGTACACAAAGATAACAATGCTATAAGATGCACGTTTTCATGGTATAAAAAATACTACCATGAATTTAAAATCATTACTTATGTTAGGTTTGCTTGCGCTGGCAGGTAACCTATCTGCCCAAACTGCCACGTCTGTTTATGCAGTTCACTTTAATTCGGATGAATACCAATTAGATGAAAAGGACAAAGCAATTTTAGAAAATTTGGTTACCGCACTAACAGGGCCAGATTATGCCGAGTTGAGTTTAACAGCGCATACCGATTTTGTTGCTGATGCCAATTACAATCAGAAATTATCTGAGCAAAGATGTGCTTCCGTAAAAAACTTTTTAATTGCTAGAGGTGTGGCCAGCAAAAGAATTACAGAGCAAAGCTTTGGTGAATTTAAACCAAAGGTTAATAGTAAAACAGAGCAAGCCAAAGCGCTGAACCGACGCGTAGAATGTGAGTTGCAAGTTTTTAAAGCGGGAAAGATTCAAGATTTTCTTTTGCTCATTGATGGCAATCAACAGCAACAATTTAAAGTAAACCCAAACAAGCCAATTCAAATAAAAGGAAAGAATGGCTTGCAACTCAGTTTACCAGCAAATGCATTTGTAGATGAAAATAATATGCCAATAAAAGCACAAGAGATTAGCATTCAAATTGAAGAATTGTTTGGCCCACGCGAGGCCTTTACCCACCAACTTAGCACTATATCTGATGGAAAGCTTTTAGAAAGTGGTGGCATGTTTAGTGTAGAAGCTACCTTAAAAGGAAAACCACTAAAACTTAAAGAGGAAGCAAGCATGGAGGTTAAATTACCATCTAAAAACTTGAAAGAAGGGATGCAGGTTTTTACTTCTGTTGAAAATGCAAGCACAGGAATTAAAGAATGGAAAGTAAGCAATACGGCTTTTGAAATTGCCCCCGAGAAAAAGGTAGACCTTCCCTTTGTTTATTTTGATACTACCGCTTTACGCAGTTATAAAGTTAAGGACATACAAGTACCCTCTTTCCCAGATTTTAAGTATGGTTGCATTCCTTGGCCAATAAGGCCTAACTGCCCTAAGGCACCTCATAAATCGCAATCACTTAGCAAGCAGGATATGTTCTCCTTTGCTGAACGTATATTTTATTCTAACAGCTATATGGATGACGAGGTTAAAGAGGCCAATGATAGAAGAGATAAAAGTTATGAAAAAGCTTTGAACCATTGGGTACAACGTTCTATCGCTTATGAAAATAATTTACTAAAGTATTACCATGATTCTGCAGCATTTGAATTTGCCACGCGAGATACATTTGTAAAGTGGGTAACTGCTAAAGAAGAAGAATTGCAAGAGTTCTTGGCCGAAAAAGAAAAGCAATTCTTTAATGAAGGCATAGAGAAATTTTGTAGGGCAAGTGCTAAAAAACAATTGTCGAGTTTAAATCTGCGTTCTGTTTTTATGTCTTATACTAGACCAAATAAAAGTATGGCTTGGCAATTGGATCAACTTAAAATATGTCTTGATTTTATGGATAGGTTAAAGGAAAGTAGCATGGCAGAAGTGATAGCCTTAGCAGGTGATAAAAAGAATATGATCAACATTTCTCCTAAGTACATGAATAGGCACATGAATTATTATAGGAATACCTATAGAAATAAATTTGCGGCCGAAATGCTAAATAATAATGATGCATTTGAAAATCTATTTATAGAAGCAGAGGATGAGGTATATGCTTTGCGAGAAAAGGCGGGTTTATTGGATAATAAAGATGTATCTATGGTATACACTGCCAGTTTAAATGCTACAGGTTTATTTAATTGCGATCGCTTTAGCAATGTGCCTCCAATGCAAATGGCCAAGATACGCATTGAGGCTCCAAAAGATTCTAGGGTTTCTTTTTATTTGCCAGCCATTAACGCTTATGTGTATGCCTACCACGACGAACATGGTTATTATGCCAATTTACCCAAAGGCAAAAGTGTTAAAATGTTGGCCTTTAATTTAAATGAGAAAGCAGAACCATTGTTGGCTCAGGCAGATTTTTTGGTAAAGGAAGATGTAAAACTAAATCCGATTTTAGAAAGAGTAAGCGTAAAAGAATTACGACAAAGCCTAGCTAATATTTAATAGTTGCTCAACTTATAGAGGGCTTCTCTTAAGCGTTGTTTAGGTAAAAAGTTTTCTTCTAAATCTAAGTTAAAAGGTACAGGCGTGTCTAAACTTCCAACACGCATTACAGGAGCATCTAAGTGGGTAAAACAGTGTTCTGAAATATAGGCTGCAATTTCTGCCCCTATACCTCCGGTTAAGGTATCTTCGTGTAAAACCAATACTTTTCCGGTTTTCTTAACACTGTTTTCTACCGCTTCTTTGTCCCAAGGCAATAAGGTTCTTAAGTCTATGATATCTGCCTCTATTTGCATTTCTTGGCAAGCCGCCACAGCCCAATGCACGGCAGCACCATAAGTAATAATACTTAGCTCCGAACCACTTTTAACTGTTTTAGCTTTCCCTATCTCAAGCATATAATAATCATCATATACTTCTTCTTCTAGCTCTACCATGCGGTAAAGTACTTTGTGTTCAAAAAATAGCACTGGATTTGGGTCGTTAATTGCGGCTGTTAACAAACCTTTAGCATCAGAAGGTGTTGCAGGATAAACAATTTTTAAGCCGGGAACATGAAAGAACCAAGCTTCATTGCTTTGCGAGTGAAATGGGCCAGCACCCACTCCGGCGTCTGTTGGCATGCGCACTACCACATCTGCAACTTGCCCCCAACGGTAATAACTTTTTGCCAAATTATTTACTATCTGGTTGAACCCAACACTTACAAAATCTGCAAACTGCATTTCTACCATGGCCTTCATACCTTTGATAGAAAGACCATAACCAGCACCCAAGATTGCGCTTTCACACAAAGGAGTATTGCGCACTCTCCCTTTGCCAAATTGTTCTAAAAAGCCTTGGGTAATTTTAAATACGCCTCCATACTCTGCAATGTCTTGTCCCATAAGAACCAACTCTGGGTGTTTCTCCATAGCTTGCCTCAAGCCATCGCTAATGGCATCTACATAGCGCTTTTTAGAAATATTTTCACTAGCTGGTAATACTACTACATCGTGTAAATTTTTATAAGTTTTGGTAACTGAAGGAAGTTCTACAGCTTTGTATACATCATTTAACTCGTAATCTGTATTAGGCGTTATTTCTGGTTTGTTTAATACTTCTTCAACGCCTGCATCAATTTCTTTTTTAAACTCAGCTCTTATACTTTCAATAAGCGTTGGGTTCAACACGCCCTCATCTAATAAGAACTGTTCGTAATTGCTCACTGGGTCTTTTTTGCCCCAGAGTTCAAATAAATCTTGCGGCACGTATTTAGTTCCAGAGGCCTCTTCGTGTCCACGCATGCGAAAGGTCATGCATTCTAAAATAATAGGCCTAGGTTTGCTTCTAATAGAGTTTCCTAGATTTCTTACGGTATCATAAACTTCTAATAAGTTGTTGCCATCAATTTTATAGGCCTCCATGCCATAGCCAATACCTTTATCTGTAAAGCTTTTAAATTTAAATTGGTCGCTGCTTGGGGTAGATAAGCCATAGCCATTATTTTCTATGAGGAAGATAACAGGAAGCTCCCAAACGGCAGCTGTATTTAAGGCTTCGTGGAAATCGCCTTCGCTGGCGCCCCCATCTCCACTAAATACCACAGTAAGTTTTTTTTCATCTTTTAACAGGTTGGCTAAGGCAATGCCATCTGCTACACCTAGCATGGCGCCTAGATGCGAAATCATGCCCACTATATGATGTTCGTTGGTGCCAAAATGAAAGGAGCGTTCCCTGCCTTTAGAGAAGCCATCAAATTTGCCTTGCCATTGAGAAAATAATTTAGAAAAAGAAATATCTCTACCCGTAAAAACACCTAAATTTCTATGCAGTGGCAATATATATTCATCCTTTTCTAGCGCGGCTGTAAGGCCAACAGAAATGGCTTCTTGGCCAATACCGCTAAACCATTTGCTTACCTTGCCTTGGCGCAATAAAATGAGCATTTTTTCCTCAATCATGCGTGGTTTAACAATGGCTCTGTATAGGTTTAAGAGGGTTTCGTTTGAATATTGTTTGCGGTTAAAACTGAGCATAGAAATAAATTGTTGTGCGAAAATAGCTTTTAATTATTAACTTGAACCCTAATCACTATGGAAAATATCCTGTTCTTACACGGCGCTTTAGGTTCAAAATTACATTTTGAACATATTATAACGATACTAAGAGTCACGTTTAATTGTTGAACGATTAATTTACCCCGAAAAGCCGGCGAGCTAATACCTGAGCA
>VEQB01000398.1 GCA_018883485.1 Bacteroidota bacterium | reverse complement strand
CACTTCGTACTATCATTTTAAAACTTTTGTGCGATCAGCAAAAGATGTATGGATACGAAATAACCCAAACGGTAAAAGACTTAACCAAAGGTCGCATTCAACTTACAGAAGGTGCATTGTACCCAACTTTGCATGCAATGGAAAGTGAAGGCTTGCTTACAACCGAGGTCGAATATATTGGAAAACGGGTAAGAAAATATTATTCGGTAAGCAAACAAGGGAAAGCAAAGGCTGGTGAAAAAATCAATGAGTTTGCAGAATTTATGGAAACAATGCGCGTGTTGTTGAACCTAGATTTAAGCACCTTAAAGGTACAATAAATGTATCAAATAAGCAGCGAACAAATAGACTATATGCTACAGCAAATTACCCTGCAGGGTATTAGCGACGAAGGCCTTCGGGATAGCATACTCGACCATGTTTGCTGCCTCATTGAAAATAGACAGGAGCCCATTGATGATTTTGAGCAATGTTTTCAAGGTTACCTTAAGCAGTTCTACCAAAAAAATCTTAAGGAAATTGAGGTAGAAGCACATTTATTAATCAACTTTAAACACTATTATCAAATGAAAAAGTTCATGTTATTGAGCGGCATAGCCGGGGCAGGTATATTGGGTATTAGTAACCTTTTTAAATTTATGCATTGGCCTGGAGCATCATTTCTTATTTTAATTGGAATCTTGCTATTGTCTATGGTATTTATACCACTATTATTTTTTATCAAACTCAAAGAAAATCCATTGGGAACGCAAAGGCGGCTGTTATCATTGGGTACTTTGCTTGCTATTGCATTTTGTTTTAGCGTACTCTTTAAAATTATGCATTGGCCTTATGCAAACATGCTGGGCAACATTTGTGTTTTTGGTACCATTTTAGTTTTTGTGCCAATGTACCTTGTGAATAGTTTTAAAACAAAAGACCAGCAAACCAACGCACTGATTACTGTTATTTTAATTGTTGCATCAGCAGGAATGTTGTATTCTTTAATGGCAACCAGGTTGTCGAATAGTTTGCAAGAAACTCCATGGATGGTATTGCAACAGAATGAGAAATCGAGCCAGCAATTTAAAGCTTACAGTAGTCAAATCTTTGGTTCAGACAGTAGCGAAAATAGCCAGCAAAAAGTGGCTCAATTTAAGCTGCTAAGCAAGCACACAGAAGCCCTTAAAAATTACCTTTTTCAAAGCATTGTAAAAACCAATGAAAATTATCAAGTTGAGGTATTAAAGAATTGCAATCCCAATGATTTGGTTACTTCTGTTTTACTTCCAAGCGACCAAAGTCAGGTTAAGGCCTTGGAGGAATTTGAACAGTCACTCAATCAAATTTATGGTAATAAGGATAAAGATGTTAAATGGGCTAAAAATGTATTATTTGGCATGCGCAACTCAGATGTTTTTGTGGTAATAAATGATATTGAGAAGGAGGCCATTTTGCATTTGATGAAAGATAAATAGGGAGTGGGTGAGCAGGGCGCTTTATAATAGAAATGGTTGAATTTGTTTGTAAGGTGGTTTAGCCTTCGTAGCCAAAATCTTTAAGCGCCTTGCTATTATCTCTCCAATCTTCTTTTACTTTCACAAAGGTTTTAAGGAATATTTTCTTTTTAAAAAACTGTTCTAGATCTCTTCTGGCTGCTATTCCTACCTGCTTTAAGGCATTTCCACCTCTGCCAATCATAATTTGCTTTTGAGAGTCGCGCAGCACATAAATTAAAGCATGAATATGAATGATATCTTTTTCTTCTTTAAATAATTCTATTTCTACTTGCACACTATAGGGAATTTCTTCTTTGTAGCGCACCATAATCTTCTCTCTAATGATTTCAGAAGCTACAAAACGCTCACTTCTATCTGTAAGTTGTTCTACATCATAAAATGGTTCTCCTTGTGGTAGGTATTCCAATACACTGCTTATAAGCAACTCGGTATTAAATTTATTGAGCGCAGAAATAGGAATGATTTGTTTAAAAAAACCTTGGTTACGCCAAAAGTTAAGTTTGTCTTCTACTACATTTTGTGCATGCGCATCAATTTTATTTAACAAACAAATCATGGGTGCTTTAACCAGCTTTAGGCGTTCCAACATTTCTGCTTCTTCATTCCAATCGTTAAAGTCGGTTAAAAATAAAACCAAATCAGCATCCTGCAAACTTTCATTCACAAATTGCATCATACTACCTTGTAATTTATACTTAGGTTCAATGATACCGGGCGTATCGCTGAAAACCATTTGAAAGTTAGGTTTATTTAGAATCCCTTTTATTCTATGCCTAGTAGTTTGCGCTTTTGGAGTGGCAATACTTAGTTTTTCACCCAATAAAGCATTCAAAAGGGTAGATTTACCCACGTTGGGTTTACCAATAATACTCACAAAGCCAGACTGAAACGACATATTTTAATTATTTATTTGCACAGCAAAGAAAGCTTATTATCTTTGCAGTCCCAAATTGGTAGAGAATTCAATCAATTTAGTTTCTAAGAAATACCATAAGTAGAAAGATATATCGCGGAGTGGAGCAGTGGTAGCTCGTTGGGCTCATAACCCAAAGGTCGTAGGTTCGAGTCCTGCCTC
>VEQB01000397.1 GCA_018883485.1 Bacteroidota bacterium | reverse complement strand
ATGTTAATTTTACCATAGAAAAAGGAAAGTCTGTAGCACTTGTTGGGCCAAGTGGTAGCGGTAAATCTACTTTAGTTGATCTCATTCCACGTTTTTACGACCCAATAGAAGGGGAGGTATTAATTGATGGCGTAAATATTAAGCAGTATAAAATATTAGAGCTTCGCCGCTTGATGGGTATTGTAACCCAAGAGAGTATTTTGTTTAATGATACCATTTCTAACAATATAGCTTTTGGTATGAGCGCTGTTTCTATGGATAAGATTGAAGAGGCTGCTAAAGTTGCCCATGCCCATGATTTTATTTTGGAAACAGAGCAAAGATATCAAACCAATATTGGCGATAGAGGTAATAAGTTGAGTGGAGGGCAACGTCAACGCATTAGTATTGCAAGGGCTGTACTTGCCAATCCAGATATAATGATATTAGATGAGGCTACTTCTGCCTTAGATACCACTAGCGAGCGTTTGGTTCAAGACGCATTATCTGATGCCATGAAAGGTAGAACTACTGTGGTAATTGCACATCGTTTAAGTACTATACAAAATGCCGATTTGATTGTGGTTTTAGACCGTGGTAAAGTGGTTCAGACCGGAAGCCATAAAGAGCTAATTGCAGTGGAAGGGATGTATCGCGACTTGCATCATTTGCAGAAACTAGCAGAAGCTTAGGCGATTAGATTTTATTTAATTTCTTGACAACAATCATTTGGCAGCTATTTAGAAAAGGTCTAAATTGCGCCCCTTATGAACCTATCACAGATTAAGTTTGGGCAGCAGGGAACTATTACACAAGTAAGTGGAGATTTGCTTGCATTAAAATTATTTGAGATGGGCGTTTTGCCTGGAGAGCAGGTAGAATTGGAAAATATTGCTCCTTTTGGTGATCCTATTGCGGTGCGGGTTGGAGAGTATAAATTATGTTTGCGTTTGGAAGATGCCGCACATATAGAAATTGAGGTAAATAAATGAAGCGCCAACTCACAGTAGCCCTAGTTGGCAACCCCAATTGTGGTAAAACATCTTTGTTTAATGCGCTTACTGGTTTGAACCAAAAGGTAAGCAATTTCCCTGGCACAACTGTAGAAAAGAAAGTTGGTGAGGCTAAGTTTACTGAAAGCCTTGGTTTACAAATCATTGATTTGCCAGGCACTTACAGCCTTTACCCAAAATCTGCAGATGAATTAGTTACTTATGAATTACTAAGAAATAAATCGGAAACCAATTTTCCGGATGTAGTAGTTTTTATTGCCGATGCCTCTAACCTTAAGCGTAACCTATTGTTGTTTACCCAAGTTTGTGATTTGGGGTGCCCAGCTATAATAGCCTTAAACATGATGGATGTGGCAGAGCGCCGAGGCATTATTTATGATACTGGCATTCTTGAGCAGCAATTAGGCGTGCCAGTTGTGCCCATTAATGCCAGAAAGAAATTGGGAATTGATACTTTAAAACAGGTATTAGCAGATAAATTACCAAAAGAATCTCAAACATATTTTAGCATGGAAAAGGTTAATCCCGAGTTGCTAAATATGTTGTGCAAGGTGGTAGATAAACGTAATCCTTATGCAGCTTTGCAGTATGCTATTAATGCAGCGGAGTTAATAAGTGAGAAATCTGCTCGCCTCAAAGAAATATTTCAAACGTATAAATTTAATGCCCACCAGTTTCAGGAAGAAGAAGTTTTTGCAAGATATCATGTAATAGACCAAGCTGTAAAATTAGCAAGGGTTAAGTCGGAACTGAGCCTAAAAAAGTCTTTAACCAAGAAAGTAGATGCCATTTTAACACATCGATTTTTTGGGATATTGATATTTTTAACACTCATGTTTCTCATTTTTCAGGCGGTATTTAGTTGGAGTACCTACCCCATGGATTGGGTGGAAGCTGGGTTTAAGCAATTAAGTAAATACATTGAACAAGCGCTGCCTGCAGGCGTTTTAAATGATTTAATTGTGCAGGGGATTATTGCAGGTCTTAGCGGAGTTATAGTTTTTCTGCCGCAAATTATGGTCTTGTTTTTATTCATTGCCATCTTAGAAGATATTGGCTATATGGCCAGAGTAGGCTTCATTATGGATAGAATTATGCGGCCTTTTGGAATGAATGGAAAATCTATTGTTCCCTTAATTGGAGGTATGGCTTGCGCTGTGCCCAGTATAATGGCAAGCAGAAGTATAGAGAATAAGAAAGAGCGACTTATTACCATGTTGGTAATTCCTTTAATGAGTTGTTCTGCTCGCTTACCCGTTTATACTTTGCTTATTTCCTTATTTATACCAGATACTGCAGTATTTGGACCCTTTAATATTCATGGCTTAGTGCTTATGTTGATGTATCTTATTGGGTTTTTGGCTGCTTTGGGAAGCGCTTGGATATTTAAATTTTTTATCAAAAGCACACAGTTAAATTATTTCTTAATGGAATTGCCAGGTTATAAAATGCCAGTGGCTTCCAATATTCTTATTACCCTTTACGAGAAATCCGCAGCTTTTGTTTTTGGTGCTGGTAAAATTATTATTGCGGTGAGTGTGGTATTATGGGTATTGGCATCAACTGGGCCGCGCGATTCTATGC
>VEQB01000396.1 GCA_018883485.1 Bacteroidota bacterium | reverse complement strand
GCCATACATTGAGCCTGTCCAATCGTTTACCACAATGGCATTGCTCCATTCTGGATGTCGGTTCATAACCCGCCACACAACAGAATCTGAGAAAGGATTATTTTTCAAGAACTCGCTAACTTGCCTTTTAAACATAAACATTTCTTGTGGCGTTCTTTCTTTAAGAGGAATAGGTTTGCTTTTTGCAATTTCTTGTTCTAGGTGTTTTGCTATAATTGTTTTTTGTACATCAAGGGGTTTATTGGCTATTACTTGTTTAATCGAATCGCTTATCAATTCAGATGCTTTGGCTTCTTCAATAGCTTTAGTGTATTCTTTAAAGCTTCCTTGTACTTCCTTTTCGTTTTGAACCTTTGGCGGAAAGCCTACCGAATCTTGCTTAGATTTACTTAAGGCTTCTTCTTCAGCTGGGGTTCTATACCAAATTACAACGCCATGAAAGAGTGTGTTTACTTGGTCATCTGTTTCGCAATGGGTTTGTAACACTTTGTTAAAGGCAATTTCTTCGTCGTTTAAATCTGGGTCGAGTTCAAAGGTTCTAATTAATCTATTGCATAATAAACCATAAAATTCCTTATAAACAGTATCAATTACAGGGTATCTAGAATAAACAATATCTACTCTGTAAGGGAAAATACTATCCTTTACTCTTGCGTAAACATTCGGGTCAAGAAAAGAAGAGCTTCTTAAGCCATTAGGCAAAAAAATGGCATGCTTACCAGGAGTAACTTTATATTCATAAACCCTTTTTTCTTTGAGCTGATTAGCAATTTGTGGTCCAAATTTTTTAGGATTCTTTAATTGATAGGGGTCGAATTTTTCCTGCCCATAAAGCGCATTCAAGGAAAGAACTAAAAATATAAATAAGGTAAATCGCATCTTATTAAAAGATAAAACGACTACTTGCTAATAATGTTATTGAAGGGCAATTTATGCGCAGTTTTTATAATTAATTTAGTTACGAACCAACAACTTCTCGGTTAAAAAGCTGGTTGAATTGCTAACTTGTATTAAATAGATTCCATCACTTAAACCCATTGTTGAAACAGCAGTTTCCTTTACGTTTTGCTGCGTTGAAAAGGTATTAGAATACATCAATTCTCCTTTTAAATTTAGAATTTTAATATCCTTTAAAGCAGTTGATAGATTTGTTGTTGAAATATAGATTCTTTGTTCTCCAGAAATCTGACGAATTGAAATTAACTTCTCTGAACCTAAATTTTGGTTCAAGCCAGTAAAACCATTTTTAAATACTCTTAAATTACTTACCGTAGTCTTATCAGAGAATTTATGGCCATCATGGTTGCTATTAAATGCGCCGTAAAATGTAACTTCATTCACGGTATCAGATGGTGCTATCCACTTAAAGGTCCATGACTTTACATCCTTACCATCTACTCCACCAGAAGTGTAGGTTATGTATTTGTTATTTCCTACCAATTGGGTTTGTTCAAAATCTGTTACAACTAAAGTTCCTAATAAATCGCCTTTCTTGTTTTGTGGAGATACTTGGAATCCAAATCTATTAAAGCCCGGACTAGAATTAGTTGCAGTTATAGTATAGGTGTTTCCGGGAATGTATCCTGTACTTGGAATATCGGAACTTATCCAATCTGGTTGCCATTCTTCATTACCCCCATGGCACACTTTACAGGTTTTTAAAGAATCTCCTGGCGAACCTGTATGCCCTGGATCTGTGCCATTTCTACGTTTGCCTAGTTCAAACGATTCAAACGTAAGAGTTGCTGTAAAGGCTATTAAAATAAAGAATATTGTTTTTTTCATGGTAGAAAGTATTCAACTTGTAAAAATAAAGTAAACTATTAATATTTCAAAATAAGCTATTTATTCTCAGGAGGTACGATTAAATAGCTCTCTGCCCAGCAATTATCATAACTAATACGTTTAACTAAACGTTTATTGTTGTTATGAAGGAAAGTCATCAGTGCTGCGTCTTGCTCAATATTACTGATAATTACTACCTGGGTATTTTTGCTTGCTTTAGTGCTCACTTGGGTATAGGGTTTCTCATTTTTTAAATACCCAATGTATGGGTTTTCTAAGTTTGCTTTCATTAAAAAATGCGTGGCAATTTGAGTTTCTATTTTTACTTCCTTCTCAATTAAGGCACACATTTCTTGGTGCACTTTAATCATGGGTCTATAACCCAACGTATGGTCATTTGGTTCGAGCCTAAAAAAACTAAAGTAAATTAAATTGATACTTACCACCGCCAACACCATTACATGCAAAAGAAATTTAGAGGAAAATGCTGTTTGTATAAGCAAACTAAAAAGAAGTAAAATAAGAGGCAATACAGAAAGCAAATAGCGAGGTGAGTAAAAATTAAGAGAGGAAAAAGCGAGATAGCTAAGAATGAAAAAAACGATACCGTAAATTTTATTTGAATGAGTTGATAGTTGGCTGTTTTTTTGAAATACTAAAAATAGGAGGGCAGCTATAGCAGCAACACTTAATAGATTTCTACCTCTGAAAATAAATAAATAACTAAGGTAACCCTCGGCCTTGTCTGCAAAGGCTTCTAAACTTATGTAGCCAATATGCTCTGGAAAGAAG
>VEQB01000045.1 GCA_018883485.1 Bacteroidota bacterium | reverse complement strand
TATCCAAACAATACAAAAATTTTTTATATCAAAAGAGTTATAGGATTGCCTGGAGAAACTGTCGATGTGAATAGTGCCGCTGATGAAGTGACTATTACAAATAGTGAAAATCCTTCAGGATTTAAATTAGATCAATCTTATATTAAAAATGTAGGTGGTATTGATGCCCATGTGACATTGGCTAATGATGAATATTTTGTCATGGGTGATAATAGAATAGCTAGTTCTGATTCAAGATATTGGGGATCAGTTAAAAAAGATTTACTTTTAGGAAAAGTTTTCGTCCGACTATTCCCATTAAATAAAATTGGTTTGTTCCCAGGAAGTATTAACTAAAAATTATTATTAAAAAATTATGACTAAAATAAAAAAAACAAAAGCAAATTTGAAAGATCTAGCTTCCCCAAAAGGAATGCGAGATATTATGAATGAGGAATACTATAGTTTTCAAGGTTTTTTTGAAAAAGCCCAAGAAGTAGCTGTTTATTATGGTTTCAAACCTATTGAAACACCCGTCTTAGAATATGAAAAAGTATTTGAAGGCTATTATGAAGGTTCGGCAGGCTTTGCTGGCCTTGGTTCATTGGTTCAAACCGGAACTAGAAGAACAGAAGTAGATGGATGGGGTACAATTATTACACCCTATGGCACATTTGAATGTTTGCGCGTTAAATCTGAAGTTGATGGAGTAGATTCGATTTCATTAGGAGCAACAGGCATTCCAATCCCCAATAGCAGAACTGAATATTATTGGTTTGGTAAAAATCAAGATTTCCCCTTAATGGAAGTTGTTTTAAACAACTTTACACAACAAACTACTATTCGTTATAAAGACCGTTACCGCCCAGAATTATATAGAAACAATGCGCGTTTTACGGCTTCAAGAACCAAGGCTACTACCAAAGATACCATTACGTTAACCAATCAAAGTTTAAATTCTCCAACAAAATATACTTGGACCATAACGCCTTCAACTTATAGATTCGTTGCTGGAACTACCGCGAATAGTGCCTCTCCAAGAGTGCTATTTGAGGCAGAAGGTGTGTACAGTGTAAAGTTACTAGTGAATTATTTAGGGGGGTCAGACGATACTTTACGTTCAAATTATATCAGCGTTACAGCACCTACAACTGCTTTGGTTGAGAAAGCTATAGAAAAAGAAGCTTTAAGCTTTTTCCCAAATCCAGGAAAAGATTTGGTTAATTTTTCAAGCGGTTTGAACCAAGCAAGTCAAGTTCGTATTTATAATTTACTAGGTGAAGAAGTTATAGCGTTCTCCCTCGCTCCGCAGCAAGTTTTACCCATGAATACCAGCACCTTAAAATCTGGAATTTACTTTGTAGAACTGCAGGCAAACGGACAAAAAGTAACCAAAAAACTGCGTATAGATTAATTTGTTGAAAACACAAGAATCTAGCTACTATTTCTGCTGCTTATATTCGTAAACTTATGTTACAAAGTTTAAGCATTTCTAATTATGCTATCATACAGCATACCCAAATCAGATTTGATAAGGGCTTAAATATTATTACAGGGGAAACAGGTGCGGGTAAATCTATTTTAATGGGAGCATTAGGCCTCATTTTAGGAGACAGAGCAGATACCAAAGTTGTAATGCAAGGCAGCGAAAAATGTGTGGTAGAAGCCACTTTTAACCTAAGTGGTTACAACCTTCATGCCTTTTTTGAACAACAAGAATTAGATGATTTAAACCCTTGCATTATTAGAAGAGAACTTACCGCTGCGGGCAAGTCTAGGGCATTTATTAACGACACCCCTGTTACCCTTCAAGTACTTAGAGTTTTAGGCTTGCAGCTAATAGATATTGTTTCGCAGCACCAAACTTTAGAACTAAATGAAAGTAGTTTCCAGCTTCAGGTGGTAGATGCCATTGCAGGAACTATTGAACAAAAATTAAAATACCAAGAGGTTTATAAAAACTATAAACAGGCACAAACTACCTTGGCGGCATTGGTTCAAAAAGAAGCTGGCTCTAGGCAAGATGAAGATTATTTGCGATTTGTGTTAAATGAATTACAAGAATTGAACCCTAAAGAAGGCGAACAAGAAATACTTGAAACGCGTTTAGATGAATTGAGCAATGCCGATAGCATACAACAAGCCGCCTCCCAAGTAAATGGCCTATTAGAAGTTGGAGATTTAAGTTTAATTGATCGTTTAAGAGAAGCCAAAACTTGGCTCAGCGCTGCTGCCAAACACCACCATGGATTACAACAAATTATGTTGCGGTTAGACTCTAGCATTGAAGAGTTGAAAGATATTGCCCAAGAGTTACAGAGTATAAGCGAGCAAACTATTAGCGATCCACAAACCTTAGCAGAAATTGAAAATCGCATACAACAATTATTTCATTTGCAAAAAAAGCATAAGGTTAGCAGCAGTGAAGAATTGATAGTATTACAACAACAATTTGAACTACAATTTGAGGCACTTGGTTCATTAGAAAATGAAATTGTAAAAGCAACTTTACATTTAGAAAACTGCAAAAATAAATTGCTACAAGAAGCTGAATTACTAAGTAAAAAAAGAGCCAGAGCCATTCCACAAATTGAAGCTCAGGTAAATGCTTTGTTTGTTCAGGTGGCATTACCCAATGCCGTTTTCTCGGTTCAGTTTGAACCTATACCGCTGGAAAAATGCGGGCCAGAAGGTGCCGATGATTTGGCCTTTTTATTTAGTGCAAATCGCGGTTTTGCGCCACAACCCATTAATAAAGTAGCTAGCGGTGGAGAGTTAAGTAGGTTAATGCTTTGTATTAAATCTTTAATTGCAGATAAGGTGCAATTACCAAGTATTGTATTTGACGAAATTGATACAGGTATTTCTGGCGAAGCCGCGCAGAAAGTGGCCATCCTAATGCAACAACATGCGCTAAACCACCAAGTAATTGCCATTACACATTTACCTCAAATTGCAGGAAAAGCACAGCAACATTTATATGTGTACAAGCAATTAGAAAATAATACTACACAAACCCGCATTAAAAGCTTGCAACCCGAAGAGCGAGTAGAAGAAATTGCCCGTATGTTAAGCGGCGAAAACCCTTCAGAAAAGGTACTTGCCGCAGCTAGGGAATTAATGGGAGAATAATCAGAAAATAACTATCTTGCAAACCATACATGAGTCTAAGTTTAGAGTATAATACCGAAAGAGGTAAGCTAAGGATTTCCGAACATGGAAGAATAATCCAAAAATTAATTGAAGTTGCCGTAGCCGAAAGTGACAGAGAAAGGCGTCAGAAACTTGCAGAAGAAATAATAAAACTGATGCAACAATTTAACCCTATGGTTAAAGAAGTTTTAGACTACAAACAAAAGCTTTGGGATCACTTATTTATTATGAGTGACTTCAAACTTGAGGTAGATTCACCTTACCCTATCCCAACCCCAGAAACAGTAACGGCAAGACCAGAGCCAATGGGCTATCCGCAATCGCGCATCAAATACCGTTTTTATGGTAAAACAGTAGCAAAAATGATTGAGCATGTGGCTGCCTTAGAAGAGGGTGCGCAAAGAACTGCCTACATCAATGCCATTGGATCATTTATGAAAATGAGTAGTAAGGCTTGGAACTTAGAAATGCTTCAAGATAATGAAGTATTGCAACATCTTTCAGAAATTAGCAAGGGTAAAATTAGATTGGATGAAAGCGATGAGTTGCAATTTAAATACATGCAGCAGCGTAAGGTTCAAACCATTGGCGGAGATACCTTTGGCGGGCAAAGGAACAATAACAACAACAATAAAAACCGTAATAATAACTTTAAGAAAAACCGTAATTTTAAAAATAATAATTACAAAAACAGAGGTAATTAATTTTTATACGGCTACATCATATTCTCTTAAGGCATTGTTAAGAGAAGTCTTTAAATCTGTACTAGGTTTACGTTTGCCAATAATTAAGGCACAAGGCACTTGAAATTGCCCCGCGGCAAATTCCTTGGTATAAGACCCAGGTATAACTACAGAACGAGCAGGCACTATACCTTTGTATTCTATAGGTTTATCCCCTGTTACATCAATTATTTTAGTACTCATGGTTAAGGTTACTCCAGCTCCTAAAACGGCCTCCTGCTCTACCCTAACGCCTTCTACCACAATACACCTTGAACCAATAAAACAATTGTCTTCTATTATTACAGGTGCGGCTTGAACCGGCTCTAATACACCACCAATTCCCACTCCTCCACTTAAATGAACATGCTTTCCTATTTGTGCGCAAGAACCAACCGTTGCCCAAGTATCTACCATTGTTCCTTCATCTACATAAGCACCAATATTTACGTAGCTTGGCATCATAATAACTCCTTTGGCCAAGTAAGCACCATAACGTGCAATTCCATGCGGTACCACTCTAACACCTAGCTCGGCATAATTGCGTTTAAGCGCCATTTTATCATGAAATTCCATAGGACCCACTTCTATCGTTTCCATTTGGCGAATAGGAAAATATAAAATCACCGCTTTTTTAATCCAATCATTTACTTGCCAACCAGCGGCAGTGGGCTGCGCAACACGAATTATTCCTTTATCAAGTTTTTCAATAACTTCTTCAATAGCTTGTTGTGTATTATTTTCTTTAAGCAAAGCGCGGTTATCCCAAGCGCTTTCTATCATTTGTTGCAATTCCATGCGGCAAATGTGCAAACATGGAAGGAGAATAGCAAATTGGTATTGGCGTTAATTGCTTAATACATTAGATTCGCAATAATGGAATACAAAAATTCTTGGGATAAACCATACCTGCATTCACGCAATAAACACAGAGGTAGATATCCCTTAGAAGAACTATGTATTAGCTTTCCTGCCTTGCAAGAATTTGTGCATGTAAATGCCTTTGGTAACACTTCCATTGATTTTGCAAATCCTAAAGCAGTAATGATGCTTAACAGTGCTTTATTAAAACATTATTACCATATAGACTATTGGGAAATCCCGGAAGGGTATTTATGTCCGCCTATACCCGGCAGGGCAGATTACTTGCACTATATGGCCGATCTCTTAGGAAAAGTTAACAAAGGAAAAACCCCCATTGGTGCTCAAATAAAATGCATAGATATAGGCGTTGGCGCCAATTGTATTTATCCCATTATTGGTGAGGTAGAATATGGTTGGAGCTTTGTTGGTTCAGACATAGACCCGGTTGCCTTAAGCGCTGCAGAAATTATAGTTAAGAACAATGATAGTTTAAAGAATAAGGTGCAGTTGCGTTTACAAACCAAAGCACAAGATATTTTTAAAGGTATTATTGAACCCAACGAGCGCTTCGAAATAAGTATTTGTAATCCACCTTTTCATGCCTCTATGGCCGAAGCAAATGCTGGAACCCTAAAAAAACTGAGCAATCTAAAACAACAAAGGGTGAGTAAAGTTAAACTTAATTTTGGTGGCCAAAGTTTAGAATTATGTTGTAAAGGTGGAGAAGCCCAATTTGTAAAAACCATGATTTTACAAAGCAAAGCCTACGCAAGTTCTTGCCTATGGTTCTCTACTTTAGTGTCAAAATCAGAACATCTAGAAAGTATATACCACATCTTAGAAAAGGTTGGAGTTACCACTGTAAAAACCATTCCATTGAGCACGGGTAATAAGATAAGTCGCATTGTTGCTTGGACCTTTCTTAATAAAGAGCAACAAAAAAGCTGGGCTAGTACTTGGAAGTAAACAAAGAGTTATTAAATTGGCACATGCATTTTTTTAAATCCTATTTCCTTCTTGCTATAATAGCATTTCCTTTCTTTCAGCTTTACGCTCAAAAAGACTATACCAAATTGGTTAACCCAATGGTGGGTACAGGTGGGCACGGACATACTTTCCCGGGGCCTGTGGTTCCTTTTGGAATGGTGCAAGTGGGTCCTGATACTCGCGTGGATGGTTCATGGGATGGTTGTAGCGGATACCATTATAGTGATAGCCTTATTTATGGATTTAGCCATACTCATTTGAGTGGAACCGGTTGTAGTGATTATGGGGATATAATGATCATGCCAATTAATAGAAATCATTTTTTTACTTATGCAGCAGAAATAGAAGCAAAAAATTATGCTTCAAAATTTAGCCATACAAACGAAACGGCATCTCCTGGATATTATGCTGTTATATTAGATAAATCTAAAGTTAAAGTAGAACTTACAGCAAGCAATCGCGCTGCAAAACACCGTTATACTTTTAAAGATTATGCCACGCCAGCCTTCATCTTAGACCTTAACCATAGAGACCAATTATTGCAAGGCAAGGTAAGTGTTGTGAATGATTCTACCGTTGAGGGTTTTAGATTTAGCAAAGCCTGGGCTACCAACCAAAAGGTATATTTCAAAATGGTTTTTTCAAAAAAGTTTAAAGCACATTATATGTTTAGCGACTCTTCGATAAAACTTCATAACATGCAATCGAGTGGGAAGTTGAAAGTGATATTTGAATTTGCTACAGGCACGCAAAATATTGAAGTAACTGTTGCGCTATCTGGAGTTAGTGAAAAAGGGGCAGCAGCAAATTACAATGCGGAAGCTGCAAATGTAAGCTTCGATCAAATGCGCAAAGCAGCTCAAGAAAACTGGAATAAAGAGCTTTCTAAAATAGAAGTAAAAGGTGGAACAACTGAGCAACAGCGTATTTTTTATACGGCCCTTTACCATTGTTTTATTCATCCATCAACTGCAAGTGATGTTGACCATCAATTCTATGGGAGAGATGGTAAAATTTACCCTGGAGATGCTAAGAATCCATTTACTTATTATACTGTTTTCAGTTTATGGGATACTTTCAGAGCATTACATCCTTTGTTTAATTTGGTTCAACGAGAAAGAAACTTAGATTTTATTAAAACTTTTTTAGAACAAAATGCACAAGTAAACAGGATGCCAATGTGGGAATTGAGTAGCAATGAAACCGATTGCATGATTGGGTATCATTCTGTAAGTGTGCTTACAGATGCCTATGCTAAAGGCATTAGAAACTTTGATACAGAAGAGGCTTGGCAAGCTTTTGAAAACACCTTATTGAATCACCGTTATGGTGCAACTCCATTTAGAAAACAACATTATTTAAGCATAGAAGATGAAAGTGAATCTGTGAGTAAAACTTTAGAATATGCCTATAACCACTGGTGTTTGAACCAATTTGCAAACATGAGCGGAAGGCCTAATGCCAATTTATACCATGATGGTTACACGCCGGGAGCCGAATGGCAAGCTTTGTATAATCCTAAAAACAACTTTATTCAACCTAGAAGCAATGGCACTTGGTTTAAACCCTTTAAACCTGCCGAGGTGAATAATTATTATACAGAAGCCAATGCATGGCAATACAGCACCTTTGTACCTCAAGATATTGAAGGTTTAATAATGGCGTATGGGGGGAATGCAAAATTTGAACAGCACCTAGATGCTTTGTTCTCCGCCTCTAGCAAAACAGAAGGTAGACAACAAGCTGATATCACTGGTTTAATTGGCCAGTACGCTCATGGAAACGAACCTAGTCACCACATGGCCTACTTGTATAACTTTACAGGTAATCCAATTAAAACTAAAAAACTAGTAAAGAAAATAATGGCAGAAATGTACCATGATGCCCCTGATGGTTTATCTGGCAACGAAGATTGTGGCCAAATGAGCGCATGGTATGTTTTAAGTGCAATAGGCTTTTACCCAGTAACACCAGGGCTTGCCAACTATCAAATGGGTTATCCATTGTTTGATGAAGTTATCTTGAACCTAGAAAATAAAACAAGCATCCAATATAAAAAGAGCAAGAATCCAGAAGATTTAAACTACCAATACCGCATCAATAAGGGAGCTTACACAAACTCCTCTACCCTCAAGCATAGTGATTTATTTCCTTTGCATACGAGCGATGAGAAGAATTATGCTAAAACAGATAAGTTAATTGCAATTCCTGTAATTGAAGGTGAAGGAAAAGTATTTAAAGATTCTATGCGCATTGAGATGTATAGCAATTTTGAAGACAAACCAATTTACTATTGCTTGCTCGGATTAAAGGATACTAGCACATGTATTGAACCAAAATTGTATAAAGAACCTTTTTATATTTACAATTCTTGCACCATTCAAGCACATATAAACGTTAACCTAAACTTTAAAACTTATGCCAATGCAAGTTTTATAAAAAGTAATAAGCCCTATCAAATTGAGCTTAAAGCAACCTATAATAGCCAATATACTGCCGGGGGTAACAATGGTTTAATAGATGGCCTGCAAGGCGATATAGATTGGCGAAAGGGCAATTGGCAAGGGTACCAGGGCCAAGATTTTGAAGCCATCGTTGACCTTAAAACAATTAAAAAAGTAAATCAGATAAGCAGTCGCTATTTACAAGACCAACGCTCCTGGATTTTTCTACCTAATGAAGTAGTTTATTCTTATTCTGATGATGGTATTACTTATAAAGAAATACAGGTTAGTCAATTGGAACAAAAAGCACAAGATGATTCTTTGTTTGTACGCACAATAGATTGTAATTTAAAGCAAGCAATTAATGCTAGATTTATTAAAATTCATGCCAAGAATTATGGTCTCATTCCTTCATGGCATCCGGGCGCTGGCGGCGAAAGTTTTATCTTTATAGATGAGGTTGACCTTAACTAGAGAAGCAGCCATTGCATTATGTAGTGCATAAAATAAAAGCCAAAGCAGAATTAAGTTTAGATAATTTGTCATTGGTTGTAATTATTTGCTAATGGCTAACGGCTAGTAGCTAAAGACTAACCTGCTCTCCTACTCTAATCCCTTTCTCGGTTTGTTGTAAAGTACAAGCTTGCAAGTGTGGGTCGTGTTCAAAATACAACACCCAATTATTTTCTAAAGCCATTTGTAAGATATCTGTTTTTTCTTTCATGGTATCTAAAGGGCGCACATCATAACCCATTACATAAGGTATAGGAAGATGGGCTTGCGTTGGAATTACATCTGCTAAATAGATTAGTTTAGATCCTTTAAATGGCACTATTGGATGCATCATACTTTGGGTATGGCCCTGGGTAAATAGTAAATCTATTTCGGGATGAAATTGCTGCCCTGGCTGCAACAATTGCAATTGACCACTCTCTTGAATGGGCATAATGTTCTCCTTTAAAAAGCTCGCTTTCTCTCTTGGATTAGGCGCTAAAGCCTCATTCCAATGGGCCTCAGATACCCAATATGTTGCGTTAGGAAAGGTAGTTTCTAATTTTGTTCTATCGCTATTATAGGCAATACTTCCACCACAATGGTCAAAATGCAAATGCGTTAACACCATATCTGTTACATCCGCTCTACTAAAACCATATTTAGCCAATGAAGCATCTAAACTATGGCTGCCATGCAAATAATAATAGCCAAAGAATTTAGCATCTTGTTTATTGCCCATGCCATTATCTATCAGTATCAATCTTTTTCCGTCTTGAACCAACAAGCAGCGCATGGCCAAACTGATCATATTGTTTTCGTCGGCTGGATTTAATTTGTGCCAAATACTTTTAGGCACCACCCCAAACATGGCTCCACCGTCTAACTTAAAATGTCCAGTTTCAATAGTAAATAATTCCATGCTGTGAAAATGCAGAATAATCTTGATGTAATCAAATTCAGCGTAATAAAGTTATATTACCCTTAACACTGGCAAACTTTTCTTTTCTCCCCCAAGCTTTAGCTAGAAAAACATATACATCATTTTTGGCGGGTTGACCTTCAAAAGTACCATTCCAAGCTTGGTTCATATCTGTGGTATAAAACATTAAGTTACCCCAACGGTCGTAAATATGTAGTTCAAATTGCTTGACAAATACACCTTTAATCAAAAAACCATCATTTATATTATCACCATTTACGGTAAAAGCGTTGGGTGCATATAACCTAGGTTCTGTGCTCATGCAACTTACATTAGATATACTTTCTATCCAATTGCTGTCTTGCTGATAAGCCTTCACATAATAACAATAATTATCTTGGTCATAACTTAAATAATTATGAATGGCCTGAAGCGTATCTTTGGGATACCTTGTTGCAATTAATTCATCTATACCTAAACTATCATTTCTAAAAAATAGCTCGTAGCGCTCAACCCCAGAAGCCCACTCTTTGTATGGCGCCCAGCGTAAAACAGGGTCTTCACTTAACTTGTCATTTTTCTCAACCTCTAACTTTAATACTATGTTTTGAGCTGTATTGCTAGGTTCACCAAATCCACCGCACTCATCTTTTAATCTTATAGTATAAGCGTAGGCATACCGTTGTACATCCACCAATTTATCTATATAAAAACTATCCCTGCTACTTAATAATATTACTTTCTTAGGTTCAAGCGGATCATCAGAAATTCGGGTTAACTCGTATTTAAAACTATACCTATACTTTCGTTTCCACCATTGCACCAGCACCTCTTTATTCTGAATTACGGTTGCTCTTACAGCCCGTGTTTGCGGTGTTGTAGGTTCAAACAATGGAACTGCAGCAGCACTATCACTCCAACTAAAAAGATTAGCCTTCTCCCCTCTTACCTTATACCTAAACAATTTATGGCAAAAAACTTGTGTATCTAAATAATTAATTGTGGAACCATTGGTGCTTGCAATTTTATCAAAGTTTCGGGTTTGTTCATTGAACCTATAAACACTGTAACGCCAAACACTATCCCACCCCTTATAAGGATTCCACTTAAGTTCTACGGCATTTATTAAACCAGTTGCTTTTAGCTCAATGGTAGTATGCGTTTCACTTGGTTCAGAAATATTTCTGCAAGCATCTACTGCCCGTAATTGATAAGAATAAGTATATTGTAAAGTATTTAAGTTTTGAAACAACTGAAAGGTATCCATAGGATTGTTAATCACCCTAGTTTGAGTAGGCAAGCCCCCAACAAAACTATATCCTACTTCATAATGATCTAAATCTGGAACAGCAACACTTCGAATATCAAATTGCACTATTTCGTCTGAATTTACTGTAGCTCTGTATGCTGTGGGTGCCGGTGGTGCAATAGAATCTTTAAACACCAAAATGGCAAACGAATCGGCCTTAAATCCTTTGCAACCTTTGTTATCTATGGCTTCTAATAAAATAGGAATATTACCAACTCTATTGCAATAATAATCTAAAGGACCTTTGCCAATTAAAGCAGTGCCATCTATCCACCAATTATATTGAGCAATGGCAGTATCTGGTGTAACCAAACTAAATACTTTAACCTCATTGCCCAAACAGTTTACCCGCTTACTAACACTAAAATTAACTTGTGGATTAGCATACACCAGCAAGGTATCAATAGGTGGCATTCCTACTTTACAACCCGATGAATCTTCTAAAGATAAGTTAGGTACATAAATACC
>VEQB01000395.1 GCA_018883485.1 Bacteroidota bacterium | reverse complement strand
GCAGAGTTTATCGCTGTCACTTTGGGATTTTGTCGAATGACTTGAGTGCTATTTGTATAGGCACAATCAAGAAGTAAAACAGAAGGATTGTCGTCGATAAAGTCATAAATTTTCTTAGAACCAATAACAAAACTTGAAACGATTTTTCCTGGATGTTTGTTCTTATAGGCTCCAGTAATAACTCCTCTTTGATATAAGTCGATCAAACCATCAGAAAACATTTCTGTGTGTATCCCTAAGTCTTTATGATTTGTTAGATAAGTTAAAACGGCATTAGGTATTGCTCCAATTCCCATTTGTAGAGTCGCTCGATCTTCAACTAAAGAAGCAACATTTTTTCCAATTTTTTGCTCTACTGCTGAAATTTCTCCAGGGATCACTTCGTAAATAGGATCTGTGGCATCAACGTAACCATCAATTTTAGAAATGTGTAAAAAAGTATCGCCATGGGTTCGTGGCATTTGTGGATTAATTTGAGCTATAATAATCTTTGCCGTTTGCGCTGCAGCTCTTGCCACATCTACAGACGTTCCTAAACTAACATAGCCATGTTTATCAGGAACAGAAACATGCAACAAGGCAATGTCTAATGGCAAAATATTCTTATGAAATAATCCCGGAATTTCACTTAAAAAAACGGGGATATAATCTCCTCTGCTGCTATTAACCGCTTTCCTTACTGATTCAGAAACAAACAATGAGTTGATGAAGAAATGACCTTCAAATGATTCATCATTCAAATCAAAACCAATGGTGCTTACGCTCACCATTTCAACACTCTTTAACTCCCTTTTGCGATCTACCAAAGCGTTTAACAGAACTTTAGGAGTGGCAGCACTTCCATGAATAAATACCCTGTTTCCAGAAGATACATGTTTTACCGCTTCTTCTGCACTTACAAATTTTGTGTGTTTTTGCATGGTTCAAAGATAGTGGCGCACTGTTTAGTATGTGATAACAATATACATTTTGATGAAAATCATTTTTCTAATTAAACCTTAAGCGATTTCCCTTATCTTAACCTCGTCATTGTAAATGAAAGAAAACCCATCTGATAAGGAACTCATTCAGCAATTTAAACTAGGCCTGAATACTCAAGAATGCTATGGGGTATTACTTAGTCGGTACAATCGTAAGATTTATTGGCAGGTAAGACGTATTGTAATTAACCACGATGATGCGGATGATGTGGTTCAAAACACTTTTATCAAAGTATGGGAAAAACTGAAGGATTTTAGAGAGGATAGTCAGTTTTATACCTGGTTATACAGAGTTGCCACCAATGAGGCACTTAACTTTTTGCAAAAAAAACGGGCTTCTCAAAATATTAGCATAGAAGAGTTGCAAGAGCAATTAGGTGAAACTTTAATTTCGGACACCTACTTTAATGGAAATAAGGCTTCACTCATTTTACAACAAGCTATTCTTACCTTACCAGAAAAACAGCGCTTGGTATTTAATATGAAATATTACGAGAACTTAAAATATGAAGAAATAGAAGCCATTCTGGGCACAAGCATTGGTGCTTTAAAGGCTTCCTATCATCATGCCGTCAAAAAAATAGAACTATTTGTTAAACAGTCGTTAAACCAATAGGCCATTTAAACATCCTATCTATCAAATGAACCAAGAAAATAAAGATATAGAAAACTTTTTAAGCAGCTTAAAGCAAGAAGAAAATGGTTTCGAAGTGCCAGAGCAATATTTTGAACTCTTGCCTAATAAAATTTTGCAACAGCTACCCAAGGAAAATCCCAAGGTTTTTAAGTTACAGGTAAAACAATTATGGATTAATGGTGCTAGCATAGCAGCTATGCTACTGGTGGTTTTTGGCTTATTCTTGTTCGAACCAAGCCCGCAAAGCCAAACCAAACTTAGCGGCCCAAGTGAGGATGAGCTTTTAGAACATTTGCAACAAATAGAACTTAATACCGATTTACTCTGTGAAGCTGGCTGGTGTAATGAAGTTGAATTACTCGAAAAGGAGGGTTTAAACCAAACAGAAACCTATTTACTTGAAACAGAAAACAACTTAATTATAGATGCGCTCTAATAAATAAAAATATGAAAAAATACTTAATAATTATAGCTATTGCCTTTGGTCTGGCTAATTTTACAAAAGCACAAAATCCCCGTGCAGATAAGAAAGAAAAAATTGAATCTTTAAAGGTTGCTTTTATAACAGAGAAGCTGGATTTGAGCGTTGAAGAAGCTCAAAAGTTTTGGCCAGTTTACAATAAGTATACTGCCGAATTAGAAAAATCCAGAAAAGATTTTAGAGGGCAAATGGTAGGTGAGCTAAAGAACTTAGATCAAATGAGCAATGCAGAAGCAGATAAAGCACTGCGTGATATGATTGAATTTAGATCAAAAGAGCTGGACATTACCAAACAATATACCAACGAATTTAAAAAGGTTATAGGCCCACAAAAAGCAGTTAAACTATTTGTTGCCGAGCAAGAATTTAAGAAGGAATTGCTGAAGATGTTGCGCCAAAAACAGCAGGGTAAAGGCTAAATTTTGGAGGTAAAAAATTGAGTTTTTCATTGTACTCTGTTGCAAGTGCTATGATAGGAAGCGTCTGA